>CALZAG010000109.1 GCA_945613045.1 uncultured Clostridia bacterium
GTGGTACGCCCGACGGGATTCGAACCCACGACCTTCAGAGTCGGAGTCTGACACTCTATCCAGCTGAGCTACGGGCGCATTTGCCCATGTATTATAGCAAATCGGCCTGTCAATGTAAAGCAAAATTTGGCCGGGAATCAGAACTTGATGACTACGGGATCGGCAGTGAAGCTGCTGATGGTCGCCGTGCCGCTTTTGAAGTACAGCACAACGCAATTGCCGTCGCCCGGGGCGTAAAGGCTCCTGAGATTCTCATAGTCTTTAAGCATATGCTCGCAGGCATCCACGCTGTCGTCGGCATAGACCTCACCTGTGACGCGGAGCCACTCGCCGCCGCGCATGGCACATATCTCAACCTTCGGGTTTTTGCTTATCTGCTTGAAAAGCTCCTTCTTCTTGCCCGTTTGGATCCCGAGCCTGCCCTTATACAGGTCAACCGTGCCAAAGGGTCTTACTCTGGGCTGATCCCCATCCACGGTAGCAAGATAATAGGTTCCGGCTTCCTTCAGAAAATCATAAATACGCTGCATAATTATGCCTCCTAAGTCTATTTTGTATATATACCAAGTATTCTCTCGTGGGGCTCAGTCGACTGCCCCGTCATTACGTCCATCGTCAGCTCAAACGTCCTGTCCCACGGGAAGCGGTAGTTTTCAAGCTCAATGCCGCCCCAGCCGCGCTCCGAATATGGCTCAAGAGATGATATGAAGTTGCTGCGCTCCAGATTATCAATGACGGCTTTGCTCTCCTCCTCCATCCTGCCGACGGCAAAATCGAGCACGGAGGCCGTATCAATGACCGGAGATGCGAAGTTGTCGGGGTTTCCGCCCATCTCCGTGACCTTCCCGGCGGTCTCGGCGCGAACGATGTTTCGGTAGCAGATGTCCTTTATTATCACATCCGCAAGAGCTTTCATATGTCCCCGCTCGGAGCTTTCGCTTATATCGCCGTTTACAAGATACGCATAGCGGGCTATACCGTGGCTCATTGCGGTACCGGTGAGGTTTGCCATGTCGAGCATTCCACTGTAGGCGATGAGCTTGCCGAGCTCGACTTTTTTGCAGAGGCTTTCTCGGAAATCATTGCCGTAGGCGTTGTTCCCCGCGTCCATCAGGATGACCGGCCTGCCCTCGTCGAGACAGGAGTTGAGAGTATCTATAAGCTCCCTGCAATAGCTGTTTTTTCTGCTCCCGTCCCCGGGCTTTGTGAGGACAAGGACCTGAAGCTCCGCGCTTGCGCTCTGCTCGATATTGAAAAAATCAAAGTGCTCGGCAACGATATCCTCAAGCGCCCTGTAGTCAAAGTCGCAGGCTGCCTCATCCTGCGTACCGCCGAAATACCGCACGTTCGCAGTCGTGCCCTGCCAGCCGATATCGTCAAGATACATTTTAGCCAGTGCCTTGAAGCCCATGTCGTCAACGCCGGACAGGAGCGCGTCGCCCTCGCGCAGGAGAGTCCTTATATACTCTATCTCGTTTTTCTGTATGCTGTCGGCCTCGGAGGAGTCGTCTACACCGTACAGCACCTTGAACACCGCGCTGCCGCTTACATCAGCGAGCAATTCATCTGCAAGGCGGAGCTTGCGCTCGCGGGCGGCAAGACTTACCGACACCATGTCGCTGTCGGTGCCGTAGTCGGCGGGGTCTATGGCCTCGCCGTCGGCTGAAAGCCCGTAGCCGGAGACTATGTTGTCCACGGTGAGCGCGCCGCCGCTGAGAGCGGGCCTTGCCTCGGCACAGTAGGCGCGCACGTTTTTATAGTCTTCGAGCGTCCACTGCCCGTAGCCCACGGTAGGCGCAAGGCGCATGACCGTGTCGAGAAGCCATACCTGATTGTTCTGATCGCTGCCGAGGACGTCTATAAGACTTTGCAGCAGCTCCGTCTCGCTCATTACAGTGCCGTCGGACAGGAGCACGGGCTCGGAGGAAGTCATTGCGCGGGAGGACACAAGGCCCCCGCTCAGAAGCTGGTCGAGGAATATGATATACCTGTCGCAGCCGTTTTTCTCCTGCTCGAGCAGCCACTCGTACACAGCCGCCCTGTCGCCGCTTTTACTGCCCTCGGCGCTGTTCAGGCGCGTTGAAAAGGCGTCCGGCTCCGGCATCAGCAGCTCATAGTCCAGAGACTGCGCCATATACTCCATGCACTCGTAGTTATTTGGCCGGTCGTCAAGGGGGACATAGGCTACCTTTACCGAGTTTTCCGCCGGCGCATCGTCTGCAACGGGCTCCGTGCGCTCGACGCCGCAGCCGCTGAGCATCAAAGCCGCCAGCAAAAGCGCCAAAAATCTGTACTTTTTTCGCATACTTCCTCCTGTGGGCCGTTTTTTATAAATATACCGCGTTTTCGCCGATTAATCAAGGCATTGACGATTCGCGCCAAATCTGTTAGGCTATGCCTTGTCAGAAAGAAGGCGCGATAATGGAATTGTGGGACATATACGACATTGACAGGCAGCCCACCGGCGGTACCAGTGTTCGCGGTGAAGCCCTCGGCAGCGGCGAATACCACATGGTGGTTCACCTTGGCATTTTTAACTCCGAGGGCAAGCTGCTCATTCAGCGGCGCTGCCTGCAGAAGGCCACCTTCCCCGGGACATGGGACATCAGCGTCGGCGGAAGCGCGATAAGGGGCGAGACGAGCCGTCAGGCGATGCACCGCGAGCTTCTTGAGGAGCTGGGAGTCGACATTGATTTCAGCGATATACGGCCAAAGCTCACCGTCAATTTCGAGCACGGCTTTGACGACTACTACCTCATATGCAAAGACATAGACCTCTCCGAGCTGAGGCTTCAGGAGGAAGAGGTCATGGATGCCCACTGGGCGGATATAGGCGAGATATTCGACCTTATTGACCGCGGCGAGTTCCTCCCCTTTATGAAGAGCTTCATCCAACTGCTGTTTGACATGAAGCGAAGCCCCGACAATCTTGATATGTGAAAAACACCGAGGGATCATTCCTCGGTGTTTTCATCTTCTTCGTCTTCAAGCTCTTCCTCATCGTCGGCTTCTTCGATATGCCCGTTATAGCTCAGGGCGCTGCCGGAGATAAGCTTTCTGTGGGATATCTTCTTCGTGATGCTGCCTGCCACACCCTTTACAAGGCTCTGGGCCGCAAGGTGCTTGCCGATGATGGCGGCAAGATCGGTCTCCGGCGACAGGTCGGACACCGTTCCCTCCATGATCGACAGACTGCGCCAGAACATGGTGAACGATTTGGGGACCTTGATCCCGAAGTCACGGGCTATGCGGTAGAGGTCGGCGAATATATCCACCGCACTGCTCATCTCCGCCATGGACACCACGCGGTACTTGTCAAGATACACGCGCATACGCTCATAGTAAGCGTCCATATCTATTGCCGGATCGTGCTCGCAGATGGACAGCACGGCGTCGGCAAAGCCGATGTAGTCATTGCTGAAAATGGCCTTCATGCAGACCTTGATGAGCCTCGCGTCGGTCTCCGTGAGCCGGCCCATCATGCCGAGGTCGAGCCACACTATCCTGCCGTCCCATACGCGGACATTTCCCGGGTGAGGGTCGGCGTGGAAAAACCTGTCCTCTGCAAACTGCTTTATGTAGTTGTTTATAAACTTGGTGCAGACCTCCTGAGTGTCGTAGCCCTGCTCGGCCATGGCGGCCTTATCGGTAAGCTCAAAGCCGCCGATGTACTCCATTACAAGCACATTTTTGGTGCTGAGCTCATCATACACCCTGGGGCAGTACACATACTTAATGCCCTCGATATTCTCGCGCACACGGCGGATATTCTCCGCCTCGCGGACAAAATCCATCTCCTCCTGAGCCACCGCCCACACCTCGTCAATGGTGTCGGCAAGGTTCATGACGTTGTTGATCTTTTTTAATTTTATCACGCTCAGAGCGGCCTTGAGCAGCCTTACATCCCGCTCCATGACCGAATATATCTCCGGCCGCTGAATCTTCACCGCGACATGAGTGCCGTCAAGCAGCACCGCCTCATGCACCTGCGCGATCGACGCCGCGCCCAGAGGATAGGGCATGATGCGCTCAAACACGGTGTTCCACGGCTTCCCGTACTCCTCGGAGATTATCTCCCTTATCTGCGCCGTCACGAGGCGCGAGGCGTCGGTACGCAGGCTCTCAAGCTTTTTGCAGTGCTCCATCGGGATTATCTCGGGGTGCATGGAAAGAAGCTGCCCGAGCTTCACGAAGGTTGGCCCCAGCTCCTTGAACATTTCGCACAGCTTTTCGGGGCTTATGCCCTGGGTTATCTTGTATTTGCTTATTACTTTTACTATCTCGAGCAGGCGCTTTGCGTCCGCTCCGGTCTCCATAGCCATTTCGTTTACCTTCAATCTATTGCGGTATCAAGAATATAACAGGTGTGGGTAACATTTCCGTCGTCGGTGAAGCTCACGATGCTGCCCTCCACCGTCTCATATGTGTCGGGTCTCGCCGCAAGGACGAGATCGCTGCCTTTTTCCCAGAGATAGACCGCGTTTTCATAGTCTATATCCCCGTTGCGCAGACCGACGCGGACGGTCATGCTGACGTTTTCAAAGGTGTATTCCTCCGACTCGCCCAGCTCGATCCGTCCGAGTTCCTTCGGCGCGATGGAGGGATCGACGATGTACCCGCTCTTTTCGCCGCGGTTTTCGTCCTTGAATTTAACGGCAGTGAAGTTGGAGGGCTCGGCCTCGGTGTCAATGACAAGAGCGTCGGGCTTAACAAGGTACAGCGTCTTGCCGCCGCACCAGACCCACGAGCTCTCCCCGTATTTCTCCATAGCCTCGGCAAAGCGCTCATGATCTCCGCGGCAGGCCGCCTGAGCCTCCGCGGGGGTTTTGGCTTCAAGTCCCTCGACTTCAAGCTCATAGACCGGGGCCACCTGACTGTTCCTGTACAAATGCAGCCCGAATATGACCGCAAGCACAATCACCGCGACCGCTGCGCATATTATGTAAACCTTGTTTGAGGCTCGTTTATTTCTGTTCATTGCCGACATATCCTTGCCTCCACGATCAGATTTAATCTTATTTTACCAGAAAACCGCCAATTTAACAAGATGTATATGCACAAGAATAGTTTTCCCATTTTGTGCAAAACGCGGGGGTTGTAAAAAATGTACAATTATCCGCAGTTGAAACAGTGCAACGCGCTGAAATAGCAAAAATCTGTAGAAATGTAAATGTATAGGTGATAGGATGTTTGTGAAAATCTAATTAAGAGAGGAAAAACAAATGAAAAGAACAATCGCTATCATACTATCAGTATTGCTGTTGCTGCTTGCCGGCTGTGGGTCTAAAC
>CALZAG010000110.1 GCA_945613045.1 uncultured Clostridia bacterium
CAACAATGCTGTTGTCAAACAGATCCCGGATCACAGACAGATAAAGAATGCCTTGCCCGGTATGAATGTAAGAAATATCCGTGACCCAAAAAGAAAAAGCCAGTGTCAAATGCGGTAAAACATTGAAAACACTGGCTTTTCTTTATGGAATACCTATCGCACGAAGATCAATGCACCATGTCTTGAAGGCATGGTGCATTGCTTTTTGCGCTAACTCGCCGGGACAGGGAACAGAAAGGACAACTCCAAGTCCGCCTGTCGAACCGAATAATACTTTTGGTTTCTGCCTTTTGCCTCTCCGGTATGGTCATTGCAGGCTTTTAGGCAGAAAGCAGGGGCTGAACATAATGCTGATCGCATTTACTCCTCGGAGGCTGCCTGTACAGACACCCTCTTGCCGATGGTGGCGCGGAGGATGAAGAGGACGGCGATGGTCATTACGACCGCGATGGGCAGGCAGATCCAGACATTCCGGACAAAGCCCGCGATGATGAAGTTCACGAAGCTTATCGCCGCTACGGTTATCGCGTAAGGCAGCTGAGTGCGGACGTGGTCGATGTGGTTGACATTCGCACCGGCGGAGGCCATGATGGTCGTGTCGGAGATGGGGGAGCAGTGGTCGCCGCAGACAGCGCCGGCAAGGCAGGCGGAGATGCCGATCATGAGGAGGGGATCGCCGACCTCGAAGATGGCGGTAACGATGGGAATCAGGATGCCGAAGGTGCCCCAGCTCGTGCCGGTGGAGAAGGCCAGGATGCAGGCCACGATGAAGATGATGGCGGGCAGCATCATGAACAGACCCTGGGAAGCGCTGTCCATTACCGCGCCGACATATTCGGCGGCGCCCAGAAGGCCGGTCATGTTCTTGAGGGAGACAGCCAGGGAGAGGATGAGGATAGCGGGAGCCATTGCGTTGAAGCCCTTGAGCAGGCAGTCCATCGCGCCCTTGAAGGTGATGACGCGGCGGCAGAGCAGGTAAGCAACGGACAGGAGAATGGCGATCAGGGAGCCCCAGGGCAGAGCGACGAAGGCGTCGGTGTTGCCGAAGGCCGCGATGAAGTCGCCGGCGCACTCGGTGCCGCCCCATGCGTCAACGCCGAAGTAGCCGCCGACATAGATCAGACCGAGGACGCAGAAAACGATGAGCAGGATAACGGGGATCAGCATATCCCAGATGCTTGCGCGGGAGGACTCGATCTCCTCGTCGCCGCCGAGGGAGCCGAGATTGCCCTTTATGGCCTCGAGCTCAGCCTTGGCCATGGGGCCGTAGTCAAAGCCCATGATGGCCAGACCGATGACGAACACGAAGGTCAGCAGGGAGTAGAAGTTGAAGGGGATAGCCTGAACGAAAAGCTGGATGCCGGAGATGCCTGCGTCAAGGTCGGAGGCGACGCCGGAAACGGCGGCGGCCCAGGAGGAAACGGGGGCGATCATGCATATGGGAGCCGCGGTGGCGTCGATTATGTAGGCCAGCTTTGCGCGGGAGATGCGCTGCTCGTCGGAAAGGGGACGCATGACCGAGCCGACGGTCAGGCAGTTGAAGTAGTCGTCAATGAAAATGAGAACGCCGAGGGCGAAGGTGGCGAGCATGGTGCCGGTGCGGGTCTTGACATGGCGCGCGGCCCACTTGCCGAAGGCCGCCGAGGCGCCGGTGGCGTTGACCAGAGCTACCATCATGCCCAGCAGGATGAGGAACAGGAAATTGCCGGCATTACCCGATATGGCGGGGACGAAGCCCTCGTTAACGATGGCGTTTACGGTCTCAACAGGCTGGAAGCCCGTTACGAAGAGCGCGCCGACAACGATGCCGACGAACAGCGAGCTGTAGGTCTCCTTGGTGATAAGCGCGAGAACGATCGCGACTATCGGGGGAACCAGAGCCCAGAAGGTGTTTACGAATTCCATGATGATTTTCCTCTCGTTGAACAAAAATTTTGAACAAAAAATGAGCCATGACGCTTCATGACTCAACAGGAAAATACAAAATAAATTCATGCCGGATCATGACAGCTCTCCGCAAAAGCGACAGTTCACAGGATATTCTCCTGTACCCCAGGCATCCGACCCTCGGGAAAGATCCGGACCCTTCGGCGGCGACCCCTTTCGCTTAACGCTTCCCGGCGTTTTACAAAGCTAATGATGGCAACCGCGCCTCTATCATGCCTTTTGTTCAATTGAGCTCATTATAACGGCAAATTCTGTTTTGTCAACACAAAAAATTAATAATCTCATAATTAACAAAGTTTTTCGCGGCTTTTTATTTGTCCTTGTGCTTTGAGCCTGACAATGCTACAATATATTGAGCTGAAAAATAAAATGTGAGAGGGGATACTCATATGAAATACGGCTTTATCGGACTGGGCAACATGGCGGGGGCGATAATCTCCGGCATGGCGGACAGCGGGAAGTTCAGGAACGACTATCTTTACGGCTATAACCGCAGCGAGGCAAAGACCCTTGCCCTGAAGGAAAAGCACGGCATCATCCCCTGCGGCTCGGCCGCCGAGGTCGTGGAAAAGGCAGAGGTCATCGTCCTCGCGGTCAAGCCGCAGATGATGCAGGGGCTTCTTGACGAGATCGGAAAGCTCATCACAAAGGATAAGCTCGTGCTGACCATCGCCGCGGGCAAGACCACCGACTGGTACGCCGAGCGCCTGCCCAAGGGTACGCCCGTCGTGCGCATAATGCCCAACATGAACGCGAAGGTCAAGGCCTCCGTAACCGCGATATGCGGCGGAAAGTACGCCAATGAGGAGCATATAAAAATAGCCGACGGCATTTTCTCAAGCGTCGGCAAGGTGTATCATATCGAGGAGGGGATGTTCCCCGCGTTTTCCGCCCTGGGCGGAGCGTCGGGAGCCTTCGTGCTGCTGTACATCGACGCGCTGGCCGAGGCGGGCGTGCGCGCGGGCTTTGCAAGGCCGCTGGCCGAGGAGCTGGCCACCGCCGCAGTCGTCGGCAGCGGCGCTCTGGCCATGGACAGCGGCGAGCACCCGATAGCGCTGATGAACAAGATATGCTCCCCGGGCGGCACCACCGTAGAGGGCGTTTGCAAGCTCAAGGAGCTGGGCTTCGAGACCGCCGTCCAGCAGGGCCTTCAGGCGATAATCGAAAAGGATATGTCGCTATAAAGCGCAGCTTTTGCAGACCGTTTTCAGGCAGCAGACGGCGCAGTCGGGCTTGCGCGCGGTGCACACGGCTCTGCCGTGGAGCACGATGCGGTGGCAGAAGTCGGAGCTTTTCTCCGGCGGAAGCTGCTTGCGAAGCTCCGTCTCGATCTTTACGGGATCTTTAATATCGTCCACCAGACCGAGCCGGTTTGATATCCTGATGCAGTGGGTGTCCACGACCGTGGAGCCGGGGACATTGTAAACGTCGCCGAGGATGAGGTTCGCGGTCTTGCGGCCCACGCCGGGCAGCTTCAGAAGCTCCTCCATCGTGTCGGGCACTCTGCCGCCGTAATTGTCAACGAGCATCCTCGCCGAGGCGACGATGTCCCGCGCCTTGGCCCTGTAAAAGCCGCAGGAGCGGACATAGGGCTCGACGTCTTCGGGCTCTGCGTCGGCGAAGCTCTGCAGCGTGGGGAAGCGCTCAAACAGCGCGGGCGTTATCATGTTGACCCTCGCGTCGGTGCACTGAGCGGCGAGCCGGACGGAGAATAAAAGCTCGTAATCCTTTTTAAAGTCAAGCGTGCATTCGGCAAGAGGGTACTCCTCCTCCAGCCGCCGCACGATCTCCAGAACCTGTTTTTTGGGGAGCATTTTTATCACCTCAGAGTGATTTTAGCATATGTATATGTATTGACCTGTTGCAAATTCTACTATCGGAGGCAGCCATGTACAAACCTCTCGCGGATGATATAAGACCCGACAGCCTCGACGACGTCGTCGGGCAGCGGCACATTCTGGGCGCAGACGGGATGCTCCGCCGCATCGTCGAGAGCGGCCGGATACCGAATATGATATTCTACGGCCCCTCGGGCACCGGCAAGACGACCGTTGCGCGCATAATCGCGGAAAAAACCAACCGCAGCCTGCGCAAATTAAACGCCACCACCGCCGGTATCTCCGACATCAAGGCGATAATCGCGGAGCTGGACACTCTGCTGACGCCGGGCGGCGTTCTGCTGTATCTGGACGAGATACAGTATTTCAACAAAAAGCAGCAGCAGTCGTTGCTGGAGTTCATCGAGGACGGGCGCATCACGCTCATCGCGTCCACGACGGAAAACCCCTATTTCTGCGTGTTCAACGCGATACTGAGCCGCTCGACGGTCTTCGAGTTCAAGCACGTTCCCGCCGCCGAGGTCGAGCCCGCGGTGCTGCGCGCGATAAATATTCTCGCCGGGCGCGAGGGGATCACGCCCGAGCTTGAGGACGGGGTGATCAGCCGCATCGCCTCCGCCTGCGGCGGGGATGTGCGCAAGGCGATAAACGCCGTGGAGCTGCTGTTCTCTGCGTCGCGTCGCTCCGAGGGCAGGATATTCCTGACTCTCGAGGACGCCCGCGCGATAACCCAGCGCAGCGCCATGCGCTATGACCGTGAGGGCGACGAGCACTTTGACGCGCTCTCAGCGCTGATGAAGTCCCTGCGCGGCTCGGATCCGGACGCGGCGCTGCACTATCTTGCGCGGCTTCTGGAGGCCGGCGACCTCACGGGGGCCTGCCGCCGCATCCTGTGTTCGGCGAGCGAGGACATCGGCCTTGCCTATCCCCAGGCCGTGCCGATAGTCAAGGCCTGCGTGGACTCGGCGCTGCAATTGGGGCTGCCGGAGGCGCGGCTTCCGCTGGCCGAGGCCGTGATATTCCTCGCCACGGCGCCGAAATCAAACAGCGGCGTAATGGCGATCGACGCCGCGATAGCGGATGTGCGCGCCGGAAAAACCGGCCCCGTTCCGCGCGAGCTTCAGAACGTCCACGCCGACGGCACGGGCTTTGAGCGCGAGCAGGGCTACAAGTACCCTCACAGCTTCCCCAACCACTGGGTCAGGCAGCAGTACCTGCCCGACGCGCTCAAAAACGCGCGCTACTACGAGTACGGGGACAATAAGATCGAACAGGCGGCAAAGGCCTATTGGGAGGCGATCAAGAAATAATGGATATTCAGGTCGGAGATATTTTGACGATGAAAAAGCAGCACCCCTGCGGCGAAAAGCGCTGGCAGGTGCTGCGCATAGGCGCGGATTTCAAGCTCAGGTGCCTCGGCTGCGGCCATGAGGTCATGGGCGCGCGGAGCAAGTTTGAAAAGAACATCCGCAATGTTGAAAGAAACGGGCAGACCGTGTAAAA
>CALZAG010000111.1 GCA_945613045.1 uncultured Clostridia bacterium
GCTTCGCCTGCCCGGTCAGATGGAGCAGATGCTCGAGGATATCGAGGATATAAAGCATTTCGCATCAAAGTACTTTAACCACAACTCCGCTTTCTTCATCGGACGCAATCTGGACTACGCGATGGGGCTTGAGGGCTCCTTGAAGCTCAAGGAGATATCCTACATCCATTCAGAAGCCTATGCTTCCGGCGAACTCAAGCACGGCACCATTTCCCTCATCGAGGACGGAACTCTGGTCATCGCGCTGGGCACCTATGCGCCCCTGTTCGACAAGGCCATGAGCAACGTCGTTGAGGTTCAGGCAAGAGGCGCGGACGTCCTTGCCGTCACCACCGAGAGCCACGTGGCTGAGATGAAAAAAACCGTGGAGAACGTAATTGCCGTTCCCGAGTCACACACGATATTCCAGCCTTCTCTGGGCGTTGTTCCGCTGCAGCTGTTTGCGTACTATGTTGCGCTGCTGCGCGGTTGCGATATCGATAAGCCCAGAAATCTTGCAAAGTCGGTGACAGTTGAATAATTGAAAAATCTGTTGGCATTTTTGGCGTGCGTGGTCTGTAAGGCCACGCACTGCTTCTTACGACTGCTGGGGAAAGGCGCGACCTCGCTCCCGGGAGTGCTCGCGCTGAAGATATGTCCGGATATACTCAGAAGAGCCGCCGAAGATGTTGATGTGATAGCCGTAACAGGCACAAACGGGAAAACCACCTCCGCGCGAATGACGGAAAAAGCCCTGCGGAACGCGGGAAAAAAAGTTTTCGCAAACCGCTCGGGGGCAAATCTCATAAGCGGCATAACCGCGGAATTTATCTTAAACCGCCGTCTTTCCGGCGGCGCGAAATGCGATTGGGCGGTAATCGAATGTGATGAGGCCGCCTGCCGCAGGGTGCTGGCGGAGATAAGGCCCCGGGCGCTGCTGGTGACGAACCTTTTCCGCGACCAGCTCGACCGCTACGGCGCGGTCACAACGCCGCGGGACAGTATCGCCGCCGGACTGAGGGCCTCGCCGGAGACGATCGCCTGCCTCAACGCCGACTGCCCGATGGCCGCGAGCATAGCAGAGCAGATACCCAATAAAACGGTGTATTTCGGCTTTTCTGACGGCAGAAAATCAAGACCCGAGAGCAGGGAGGACAGCGTCTGCCCCGTCTGCGGAGCGGAGCTTCGGTACAGCTATGTGACCTATGCAAACCTCGGCGGCTTTAGCTGCAAATGCGGTTTTGCGCGGCACAGGACAGATGTATCGGTGCGAGCCGTGCTCGACGACGGAAGCTTCCTCCTTGACGCGGCGGGCGACGGCGGCAGGCTCTGCCGGGCCGCGCTGCCGGGACTGTACAACATCTATAACGCCGCGGGCATGGCGGCCGCGGTTACGGCGGCGGGCATAGAGCTTAAAAACGCCGTGGACGCGGCGGCGGACTTCGACTGCGGCTTCGGCCGGATGGAGAGCTTCCCCCTCGGCAAAAAGGGCGCGAGGATGATACTCATAAAAAACGCCGCCGCGGCCGACCAGACCCTCGACTATCTGCGCAGCGTCAGGGAGCCGATGACCCTTGCGATGGCGGTGAACGACCGCATCGCCGACGGAACGGATATCTCATGGCTCGACGACGCGGATTTCGGAAAGCTTGCCCGCATGAAGGAGCTTGGGCGTGTGCTCGTTGCCGGCGACAGGGCCGAGACCGCCGCGAAGCGGCTGGCGCGTGAAAAAATCCCCTGTGAAATCTTTGGGGATTATGATACACTTATAGACAGCCTTACGGATGAGGACGCCTTTGTCTTTATTCTGCCCACCTACACGGCCATGCTGGAAATGCGCAAAAAGCTCGTGCGCAGGCTGGGCGGCAAAAAATTCTGGGAGTAAACATATGATACGTTTCCATAACGGCAGGGTGCTTACATTTGAACACGGTGCTGAGCTTTCCGACTGCGAGGTCTGGACCGACGGCGGCGCGATAAGCTATGTCGGGCCGAAAAAGGCCGATATGCCCGCCTTTGAGCGGGAGATAGACTTAAACGGCGATCTGCTCATGCCCGGCTTTAAAAACGCGCATACCCATTCGGGCATGACATTCCTGCGCTCGCTTGCCGACGATATGCCCCTTGACAGGTGGCTTTCAGAACAGGTCTGGCCGCACGAGGCGAAGCTCAGCCCCGACGGGGCGTATGTCATGACCTGTCTTGCCGTTATGGAGTACCTCACGAGCGGGATAACCTCCTGCTTCGATATGTATTTTCACAATGACGCCTTCGTGCAGGCCTGCATCGACACGGGCTTCCGCGCCGTGCTCTGCGGCGATATGAATGATTTCGACAGGGACTATCACGAGCTGGAGGATAAATTCCTGCGCTATAACCGCGTGCACGAGCGAATCTCCTACCGCATGGGCTTTCACGCGGAGTACACAACGTGCATGGAACGTATGGAATATGTTGCCTCCCTTGTGGAAAAATACAAAACGCCCATGTTCGTCCATTCGTCGGAGACAATGGCCGAGGTAGATGGCTGCATCGGGCGCTACGGCGTGACGCCGACGGTGCTTTTTGAAAAGCTCGGTATGTATAACTACGGCGGCGGCGGCTTTCACTGCGTTCACATGAGCGATGAGGATATTGAGATATTCAAAAGACGCGGCCTGTGGGCGGTGCTCAATCCCGCCTCCAACCTGAAGCTTGCCAGCGGCATCGCGCCGGCGGCGCGGTTTATTAAGGAGGGCATCGGCCTTGCCATCGGCACCGACGGCGCTGGCTCGAACAACGCCCTTGATATGTTCAGAGAGATGTATCTTGTGACCGCCCTCGCCAAGTACAGGGAGGGCGACGCCTCCGCGGTCGACGCAAACGAGGTGCTGAAAATGGCCTGTGTCGGCGGCGCGAGGGCCATGGGGCTTAATGACTGCGACTGCATCGCCGCAGGCAAAAAGGCCGACCTTACCGTCATCGACCTTCATAAACCAAACATGAGGCCGATAAACAACATAACAAAGAACGTCGTTTATGCCGGAAGCAAGGAAAATGTGCGCCTTACAATGGTAAACGGCAGGGTGCTGTACGAAAACGGAGAGTTTTACATCGGCGAGGACGCGGAAAAGGTCTACGCCGAGGCAGATAAGATAATTAAGGTAATTAAAGCATGAGAGAGATAGACCTGCATACGCATACGGATATATCCGACGGCTCGGAATCGCCGGAGAACACCGTCAGACACGCAAAGGAGCTCGGACTGCGGGCTATCGCCGTCACGGATCACGACAGCATAAACGGCGTGAAGGCTGCGCAGAAGGCCGGGGAGAAGTACGGCGTGGAGGTCGTGCCCGGCATGGAACTCACCTGCGGCTGGTATGACAAGGAGGTGCACATCCTCGCCTACGACCTCGATCCGGACTCGGACAGGCTCCCGCCGGTGCTCAGCTGGGTGGTTGAGGACAGAAACGAGCGCAACAGGAAAATGATCGACCTTCTGGCCAGGGACGGCATCATGATAGATCTCGATGAGCTTCAGGCAAAGCACCCGAACTCCACCATAGGAAGACCGCATTTCGCCATGTGCCTCATAGAAGAGGGCATCGCCGACAGCGTGACCGACGCGTTCAACCGCTTTCTCGACCCCGGGCGGAAGTATTATGTCCGCCGCCATTTTCTGAGTCTTGAAGACGCCGTGGGGCTTATAATATCGGCCGGCGGCAAGGCGGTCATAGCGCATCCGCGGCAATACAGGATATCCTCGGAGAGCCTTACGGAGCTCATGCAGCGCGGCGCGGCGGCGGGGGTGTCGGGGCTTGAGTGCTTCTATTCCGGCTACGGGCCGGAGGATAATGCAAAATACCTCGCCATGGCTGAAAAGTACGGCTTCTGCCCGACGGCGGGCAGCGACTGGCACGGCAGCCACAAGCCGCATATCCATATGGGCAGCGGCATCGACGGCGAGCTGTGCGCGCCGTATGAGATACTGACAAATCTGAGAGCACATAAATGAAAAGGCGCATGACCGCGGTCATGCGTCGTTTTCATTTATATTCAATGTTCAGAATATGTCCTCGTTGACCTTCTGGGGCGGCAGCTCCAGAATGGAGGGGTCGGCTATGCAGCGGTTTATGAGCTTGAACACCGTGGCATAATAGTGACCGTCGACGGTGCGCTCATCCAGGACGAACTTGGCGTCGATATATTTCCGGTCAACGACCTGACCGTGGCGGTCAAGCTCGTGAACATGGCGCTTGGCGCCGAAGGCGACGAACACCGGCAGCGTACCGAAGTTGTATATGTGGTGATAAATGGGGCCGATGCCGAGGGAACCGAGGTCGGTTATGATCATGGAGCCGTGGAAGGGGCTCACATCAAGTATGGACTTGGGTATCAGGCCGAAGTAATCGCACACTCTGATCAGCCCGATCGCTGCGCGGATAAGGAAGCGGGGGAGCTTTGCAAATTTGTTCGCGAATTCCTCGGTGCCGTTTTCCTCGTCGGAGTTTTTGACCTCGTCGATGGCAGCGTTCATCTTGCGGTAAACATCGTAGATGGTGTCGGTCGGTTCAAAGACGACCTTGATGGTGGTCTCGGTGGCGTCGATGCTGAGGCTGCGCTTTACGGTCATGACGATTTCAATATTATTACGCGCGAAGACCCGTCTGCCCACGACGAAGCGGTTGAGACCGGGCAGGTAGGCGCAGGCGCGCACATAGGAAGCGATCAGCAGGTGAAGCATACCCATGCCTTTGTAGCCGCTGACGCGCTGACGTCTGAACCAGCGGTCTGCCTCCGTTATCTCAAACGCCTGCTCGTAATAATTCAGGGCGTCGCTTCTCTGGGGCATGATGAATGGAATGAAATTGTAAAAGCCGTTCAGGGAGCGAATGCGTCTGCCGTCAACTCTGTCTCCGAAACGGTGTTTGTAGTTATTAGCCATAGTTAACCTCCGGGATTATACTTATGCAGTTCGATTATACAGACTTTATTCTTGTTTGGCAAGAAAAAACTACTAAGGGGGGGAGCGCGAGTAGCGAAATATGCGGGGACTATGGCGCGCCCCGCGCTGAGCACCGGCTTCGTGAGGCCAAAAAAACCTCGGAGCGCTCACCGATTGTTCGTAAAACAATAAACAAACAAATCAAGATCCTGCGTTAAAACCGAAACTATCCAGACAGCTCAAGGCTTTGACCATGTGAAAAAGCAGGCAAGCGATTGAAAGAATATTAACAATTTAAATTGATTGAAGTTTGTCAATAAAAGTGACAAAAATTCCTTGAAAATAAGC
>CALZAG010000112.1 GCA_945613045.1 uncultured Clostridia bacterium
CGAACCGACGACCCCCACAATGCGAATGTGGTGCGCTCCCAGCTGCGCTACAAGCCCGTTTTTCAACTGCTCTAACATTATAGCACACTTTTTGAAAATGTAAAGAAAATATTTATTGATTATATGCTTTATTTGAGTTATAATAATTCCGCGGCTTTTGACAAGGCTGCACTAGTTGGGGAGCCAGCGGTGCCCTGTTACCTGCAATCCGCTACAGCAGGAATGAATTCCCAACCGAGGATTTGTCATGTGTCGTCTGACCCCGGTAAGCAGCGTTGACGAGTCGGTCTCGCGCAACGGAAACCCGTGAACCATGTCAGGCGGGGAACCGAGCAGCATTAAGCGGTGCTTTTCGTGTGCCGCGAGGGTGCCGATTCCGAGCCGGCTGCCGGCGTAACGGGCATATGGCATTATTCAGAGCTGGGTGTGCAGTCTTGTCAAGAGCCGCTTTTTATCCCAAAAAGGACGATCTGTTATGTATCAGGCATTGTACCGCAAATGGAGGCCAAAGACCTTTGACGAGGTCGTCGGCCAGCAGCATATCACCGAGACCCTGAAAAATCAGATAATCACAGGGCGTCTGTCCCACGCGTACCTGTTCATCGGCACCCGCGGAACGGGCAAGACCACCTGCGCGAAAATACTTGCCAAGGCGCTCAACTGTCAGGCTCCCGTTAACGGCAATCCCTGCTGCAAATGCCCCGCCTGCCTCGGCATTGACGATGGCAGCGTGCTTGACGTTGTGGAGATCGACGCTGCGTCGAACAACGGCGTTGACAATGTGCGTCAGCTTCGGGAGGAGGCTGTGTTCTCCCCCGTTTCCGTTAAAAAGCGCGTGTATATCATCGACGAGGTGCACATGCTTTCAACACCGGCCTTCAACGCTCTGCTCAAGATCCTTGAAGAGCCGCCGGAGCACCTTGTTTTCATTCTCGCGACGACGGAGCTCAACAAGGTCCCCGCAACGATACTCTCGCGCTGCCAGCGCCACAGCTTCAAGCGGCTCGACGCCGGCGTTATCGCCGACCACCTTGAGCACGTTGCAAAATGTGAGGGTCTAAGGCTCGACCGCAAGGCAGCCGAGCTTATTGCCGGACTTGCCGAGGGCGGGATGCGCGACGCGCTCTCGCTTCTGGACCAGTGCTCGGGCGCGGAGGTCATAGACGCAGAAGCCGTGTACTCGGCTATGGGGCTTACCGGCAACCGGCGCACGGCACAGCTTCTGGACTGTACCGTCAAACGCAACACCGATGCGGCGCTCGGGCTTTTCACCGAGCTTTGGGGCGACGGAAAGGATCCCGCCACGCTGCTGGGCGAGCTCAACACCCTGCTGCGCGACTGCCTTATGCTGACGGTCGCGCCCAAGGCCGGCGACGGGCTGCTCTCCGGCCGCTTCAGCAAGGATATGCTCGAGGTTTTCTGCAAAAAGCTCACGAAGGCGGAGATACTCAGCCGCATAAATACGATCTCGGACTACCTTATTAAAATAAAGGACTCCAAAAGCCCGAGACTCACGGCGGAGCTGTGCATAATAGCTCTCTGCGACCCCACTCTGATCGAGGGCATGGACGAGCTGCGGGCAAGGATATCCCGCATTGAGGCCGATCTCAGGCACGCGCCCCGCGCCGTGATCCCCGCCGATGACGGCGACGACGAGGATGAGGAGTATCACTCAACTCTTTCGGAGTTTCCCTTCGATGAGGAGA
Source organism: uncultured Clostridia bacterium (assembly GCA_945613045.1). Taxonomy (GTDB): domain Bacteria; phylum Bacillota; class Clostridia; order Oscillospirales; family Oscillospiraceae; genus F23-B02. The sequence continues at coordinate 1,707 of CALZAG010000112.1, forward strand.
TGCCCGCAGGGCGTGAATCTTCCGCGGACGAGCCCGAGGACGAGCTTGACGTTTCCGCCTTCGCGGAGTACCAGCCGGAGGACGATCTGCTCGACAAGGCTTCGCCCCCGGAGCTCAACCCCGACGCCGCGCCTCAGGCGGCAGACGCGCCCGCCGACAATGCTTCGCTCTGGGCGGCAATCATAGAAAACGCCGAGGACAGCCTGCCGAGAGGTATCACCCCCATACTGGCAGACCCGTCGCAGACCGTCTGCGAGGTAGGGTACGACACTCTGCATTTGCAGGTATCTCCCGGATTTTTCTACAATGCTATAAACAGGCAGGACGTTCTTATGCGCCTGCGCGAGGCTGCAAACCTCGTAACCGGCAGGAGCCTCAAGGTTCAGCTCAGCGAGCTCAGGGACGAACCGGCAGAGCCCAGACGCAGTCTTGACGAGCTCAGGAAATTCAAAGAAACAAGATTTGTTTAATTATTAATACAGGAGGAAATAATAATGGCAAAAGGCGGATTTCGCGGCGGTATGCCCGGCGGGAATATGATGAAGCAGGCACAGAAGATGCAGGAAGAATTCATGAAGATGCAGCAGGAGCTCGAGAGCAGGGAGTTTGTCTCCACTGTCGGCGGCGGCGCTGTTAAGGCCACCATGCTCGGCACCCGCGCACTCAAAAGCATTGAGATCGATCCATCAGCGGTCGACCCCGACGATGTTGAAATGCTGCAGGATATGATAGTTGCCGCGGTAAACGAGGCTATCACGCAAAGCGAGAACGCCACCAACCAGGCGATGAGCAAGCTCAGTCCCATGGGCTTCCCGTTTTAACAGCCGTGCGCTGAATAACCGAACAAGGATGATATTATGAAAAAATCAATCACGCTTATACTCATTCTGGCCTTTGCCATAGCCGCTTTTTCCGGCTGTGCGTCTACGTCAAAGACGGATGGTCTGAGCCCCGAGGAGCTTGAAAGGCTCTATGCCGAGGCGATCACCGACGCAAGGGACGATGATCTGAACAGCGCGTTCCCTGTCATGCTCGGCAGTGAGGAGAGCGAGGACGAGGTCGTCGCCGAAATGCTGCTTGAGCTTCTCGGATTTAAATCCGAGGACGCGGAGGCCTACGCCATGAGCGTATCGCTCATGAATGTCAAAGCCTACGGCATCGTTGTCGTAAAGCCTGCCGAAGGCAAGGCCGATGCCGTCAAGGACGGTCTGCAGGGCTTCATTGACCAGCAGTGTCAGAGCTTTGCCAACTACCTTGCCGATCAGTATGAGATCGCAAAAAATGCCCGGCTGGAGACTCTGAACGACGGCACGATCGTCATGGTCATGAGTCCCGATCAGGACGCGGTATACGATTCGATAGCCAAGTCCATCCAGGGCACCTGAATTAACACACCAAAGCAAATGCGAGAGTTTTCACTCTCGCATTTTGCTTTATTCAATAATGAAATCAAATTCACTCTCGCACCGGAGCTTTTCAAAATACCGGTGCTCCATAGGTATCCAGAGCTTAAAAAAGCTCTCGTGAAGCTGCGCGGGGCGCTTTAGGATGCGCTCGCGCTGCAGGGCTTCATCGACGCCGATAAAAACGGAAAAATCTATGGCCTCCGCGTTATACGGATGCAGGCTGTAGGTCCCCTCGATGATATTCAGCGCCTTGGGCCTGACCTCGACCGGCGCCGTCAGCTTCACCGTATGGCAGTCATACGGCCGGTACGAAAAGCTCTCGTTTTTCAAAAGTGGAATGATTACCTCATCGTGAAAGCGCTCGTAGTCCACGTTGCCGCCGACTTCGGAAAGACGCTCCGGCGTCCTCTGTCCGGGGCGGAGGAAAAAATCATCCATATGAAACACATTGCAGTCAAAGCTCCGCGAGAGCTTGTCTGCAAGTGTGGTTTTGCCCGAGGCACAGCAGCCGTCGATACCGACGATAACGCGCTCTTTCTGCGAAAGCAGCTCCGCTATCTTTTCTTCAAGCGCCTTTAACTGCACATCGTTCATACAGCAGCTCCCCGTTTCATTTCATAAATCCGCCGTCGGATGTTATGACCTGCCCCGTTATGAACGAGGCCGCGTCGGAGGCGAGAAAGGACACGAGCGCCGCAATATCCTCCGGCTTTCCGAGTCTGCCCAGCGGGGTATCCTCAGCCAGTGCGGCAAGGGTATCGCTCCCGAGCACCTTGACCATATCGGTGTCGATAACGCCGGGCGCCACGCAGTTTACCCTGATGCCGGTCGGCGCAAGCTCCTGCGCAAGAGAACGGGTCAGCCCGATTATCGCGTGCTTTGTGGCGGAATACGCCACCTCGCAGGAGGCCCCGTGCAGGCCCCAGATGGAGGAGGTGTTTATTATGCAGCCGGAGTGCTCATGCAGCATATTCGGCAGCACCGCCTGTATGGCGTTGAAGGTGCCGTTGAGGTTTACGTCGAAGATGCGCTTCCAATACTCATGGCTCATGTCCTGAAACAGGCACTGCTTTGCGATGCCCGCGTTGTTGACCAGCAGCGTTACCGGCCCGAAGCGTTCCTCCACGGCTTTCACCATTGCGTTCACTGCCCCGGAGTCCGCCACATCGGCCTGAAAGCACATGGCTTCACGCCCCTCGGCCTCAAGCTTTTTCACAAGCTCCTCGGCCTTATCGCGTCTTTCGATATAGTTTACGCACACGGCATATCCGTCGCTTGCAAGCTGTGCCGCTACGGCTCTGCCTATGCCCCGGGAGGACCCCGTTATAAGCGCTGTCTTCTTCATGCCTTTCTCCGTCATTCACTTTCAAACTGGCTGTTGTACAGCTCTCTGTACAGACCGTCCCTTGCCAGAAGCTCCTTATGCGTTCCGCTTTCCACCACGTCGCCCTTATCCATGACAAGGATGAGGTCCGCGTCGCGGATAGTGGACAGCCGGTGGGCTATAACGAAGGACGTTCTGCCCTCGGTGAGCTTATCCATGGCGCGCTGGACGAGCGCCTCGGTGCGGGTATCGACGGAGCTCGTAGCCTCGTCGAGGATTATCATCGGAGCGTTCTCCACCATGGCCCGCGCAATGGTCAGGAGCTGACGCTGTCCCGCTGAAAGGCTGCTGCGGTCGCTGAGCACCGTGTCATAGCCGTCCGGCAGGGTCATGATGAAGTGATCCATGCCAACGAGCCTGCACGCGGCCTTTATCTGCTCGTCGGTAACGTCTTTGCTGCCGTAGGCGATATTCTCGCGGTAGGTACCCTCAAAGAGCCATGTGTCCTGAAGCACCATGCCGAACATGGAGTGTATCTCGCTTCGCTTCATCTCCGAGATCGGCACTCCGTCAATTCTTATCTGACCGCTCCACAGCTCGTAAAAGCGCATCAGAAGGTTGACCATCGTAGTCTTGCCGGCTCCCGTGTAGCCCACGATCGCCAC
>CALZAG010000113.1 GCA_945613045.1 uncultured Clostridia bacterium
CGCAAAAGCGATACGCTCCATTTTTAATCCGAATCGCCACTCCGGCAGGAGCGGCGGACGAGGACTTTTTCCACGCGCTGGCCGTCGCGCTCGAGCACCGTTACGCGCAGATTCTCATAGTCGAAACTGTCCCCCACCGAGGGGAAGGAGCCGAACATCTCGATCGTCCAGCCGCCGACGGTCTCGCTCTCGGCGTCAAAGTCGCGCTCCCTGATGCCGACAAGGTCAAGGAAATCGGAGATGCTCATATCGCCGTCGATCTCATACTCGCCGCTGGAGCGCTCGAGTATCTCCTCCCTTATCTCGTCGGTGTCGTCCCATATCTCGCCCACGAGCTGCTCGAGCACATCCTCCATGGAGAGGATGCCCAGAGTTCCGCCGTATTCATCCGTCACGACGGCAAGATGCTGCTTTGCCTTTCTCAGCTCCGTGAGTACCGCGGGCAGCTTCATGGTCTTATACACATAGCAGGGCGGCATGAGCAGGCTGCGTATGTCGGGCCTTTCCTCGCCGGCAAGCGCCTTGAGGAAGTGGTTGAGATACAGCACACCGATGATGTTGTCGACGCTGTCCTGATACACTGGGATACGGGAATAGGGCGCCCAGTCGATGACGCGAAGCTGCTCTTCCCAGCTTTCATCGATATCGAGCGCGACCACATCGACACGTGCGGTCATGACCTCGCTTGCCATGACGTCGGAGAAGTCTATGGCCGCCTGAACCAGCTCGGAGCGCTCTTCGTCGAGAACGTCCTCATCCTCGGCGGTTTCGATTATGGAGGAGAGCTCCTCTACCGCGGCCTCCTCGTCGGCGTCCTCTTTTTCACCCTTGAGACCTATGGTAAGCAGGTTTACCAGCCCCACCACCAGCCAGATGAGCGGTTTGAGCACGATCGTGAGACCGCGCACGAAATACGCGTAGGTCAGGGCAAAGCGGTTTGCGCTGGCCTTTGAGACTATCTTCGGTATCGTCTCTCCGAAGATTATGACGAGCACCGTGATGACCAGCGTGGACACCCAGGCATAGCTTTCGTCACCGCTGCAGAGCTCCAGCACCAGCAGAGAGCCGAGCGAGGAGTTTGCGATGTTGGCAAGGTTATTTCCTATAAGTATCGCCGACAGAGAATCGTCAAAGCGGTCGATTATCTTAACGGCGACGCCGGCCCGCTTCGAGCCCGCCTCCTTCGCGTTTTCAAGGCGCAGGCGGTTGCAGGAGGAATAGGACATCTCCGCCGAGGAGAAGATGTTTGAAAATATGATGCATATTATTATGCCGCACACATAAAGCCACATCAGCTCTCACCTCCCTCGTGCACGAGGCAGACCCTGAGCCTGAGTATGCGGTTGTGCCGCATCTCGGAGACCGTGACGGACAGCTCTCTGTAGCGGAAGCTGTCGCCCACGGAGGGTATGCGGTCAAACTGCTCATAGGCCCATTCGCCCAGCAGCTTATTCGTGAATTCATCGTCCTCGTCGTCATCATCGAACTCCAGGAGCTCGAACACGTCGGGGACGGCCATTTCCGCGTCGCAGTCCCAAACGCCGTCGCCGCAGGGGACGCACGGCTCCTCGACAACGTCGTCCTCGTCCCATATCTCGCCGACGAGCTCCTCGAGGATATCCTCGACCGTGACTATGCCGAGGGTGCCGCCGTAGTTATCCGTGACGACCGCCATGTTGAGCCGGTTTTTGCTCATCACCGGCAGCAGACCGTCGATATTGGCGCTCTGGTGTATGAAATAGGGCTTATCGAGCAGGGAACGGATGTCAAGCTGCGCGCCCTGCCTGAGATAGGCCTTTATGAACTTGCGTATGGAAAGGATGCCCACGATATTGTCTATGCTGCCCTCATATACCGGCAGGCGGCTGTGGGTCTGGGCGCGGATGAACGCGAGCATCTCCTCGGGTGAGTCGTCGATATCCAGCGCGGCGAGGTCGACCCGCGAGGTGAGTATGCTCTCGACCGTGGTCTCGCCGAACTGCAGGGCGGAGGATATGAGCTCGCCCCGCTCCTCGTCGAGGCTGCCCTCCTCGGTCATATCCTCGATGATGTCGTATATCTCATCCTCCGTGACGGAGATCTCGGGGTCTGCCTTGACAAATTTCGCCGCGAAATTGCCGGTCGCGGACAGCAGCTTTGCCAGCGGCTTCAAAACGGACATAAAAAAGCACAGCGAACCGGCCACTGCCAACGACAGTCGCTCGCTGTATTTTTTTGCTATGCTCTTAGGCAGCATCTCGCCGGCGAAAAAGACCACGATGGTCATCACGAAGGTGCTTACGGTGACGGCGCCGGGCACGTCGGGGAACATCCTTGTCACGGCAAGCGTGACGATGCTCGCCGCCGAGATATGCACGATATTTGTACAGATAAGTATGCTGGTGATGGCAAGGTCGAAATTATCAAGGACCTGCATGGCCTTGACAGCTTTGGGCTCGCCGCGCTCGGCACGGATCCTGATCTTCACCCTCGACACGGAGGCAAAGGCGGTCTCCGCCACCGCGAAATACGCGGCGCAGAGCAAAAGTAAAACTACGATCGTCAGTGACAATCGACTGGCATCATCCATTTCGGACTTAACACGCTCCTCAATTCAAATTAGAATATAGTATAGCATAGCAATGGGCCTCAGTCAATCGGCGCCGCTTGAAAAACTCCGGCATTTATGGTATTTTCATGTATGACACCAAAAGGAGTGCAAAATGAGTACAAATGATTATAAGATAATAAATTACGGTCAGTGGCCCCGCCGCGGGCTGTTTGAGTTTTTCTCCCGCGCATCGGATCCGTTTTACAGCGTGACCTTCAACCTTGACGTCACGAGGGTATACGAATACGCAAAGGAAAACGGGCTTTCCTTTTACTACGCCCTGACCTGGCTCGTCACCCGGGCCGTAAACTCCGTCGAGGCCTTCCGCTATGCAAAGCTTGACGGAAACATCGTGCTGCTGCCCGAGCGTGTGCCGAGCCTGACCGACATGAAAAAGGGCGCCGAGCACTTCCATATCGTCACAATGCCCGCCGGAGACGACATAAAGCGCTTCTGCCTTGACGCGAAGCGACGCAGCGAGGCCCAGAAGGAGTTTATCGTCATGAGCGATGAGGGGCCGAACCTCATTTATATCTCCTGCCTGCCGTGGGTGGAGCTCACCGCGCTGACGAACGAGCGCGATTTTGACCCCGACGACGCGATACCGCGCATAGCCTGGGGAAAATACCGGGAGGAAAACGGCCGAAAAATACTCGGCCTTTCGATGGAATTAAACCACCGCTTCGCCGACGGTTATCACATAGGAAAATTCAACGAAAAGCTCTGCGAACTGATAGCGGAGCTGTAGATCATGAGTTCCTTGTAGGGGCGAGCATTGCTCGCTCCTACGGGTGCGGGTTTTAAATCGTTTTGTCATTTAGAAAATGGCAATTAACCTAAAACCACCGCAGGATATAATCGGGATACCGCAATACAGATACGCACTGTCTCAACGCGGATCGGCCGTCCGCCAGGCCCGTCCCCTGAGGGAACGGTATCACAGCTCCTCGACCGTTATCACGTCTTTGAGCTCGGTTATGCTGTTTGCGAGCTCTGGGCCGGACTGACCCGCGTCGAGCTGCACGGAAACGATGGCGCAGTAGCGATACTCGTCGCCCTCGCCGGAGGTCCTGCTTATCTCAAGGTTCGAGGCCTTGAGCCCGCGCTCCTTCAAAAGTCCGAGCACCGACTCGATGCCCTCAGCGCGGGTGTATTCCACATACAGGGTGCTGAGTCTGCCGCTCTTGGCGAAGCGGTACTCGAATTTGACCAGCACTATCTCTGCCAACAGGATGGCGAGCGTTGCGAACACCGCGCACTCGGCAAAGCCGACGCCGCAGGCAAGCCCCACGATGGCCGAGGCCCACAGCCCCGCCGCGGTGGTCAGGCCCTTGACCTGCTTCCTGCCCGTGACGATGATCGTGCCCGCGCCGATGAAGCCGATGCCGGCGATGACCTGCGCGCCGAGCCGCCCGACGTCCGTGTACAGTCCCCGTTCGAGGAAAAGATACTGGCTCGTCAGCGCCGTTACCGCGGCGCCGAGGCAGATGAGTATATGCGTTCTGAATCCCGCGGGGCGGCGCTTGAATTCGCGCTCGGCTCCGATGACCCCGCCGCAGACGAAGGCCAGCAGCAGTCGCAGCAGCATGGCCGTAAGCGTTGAATCTCTTATAAAATCAAAACACGAGAGCATAAGCGGCCTCCTACTGCACTTCTTCTATTGACACCACACCGGCAAGGGTCGAAAGCTTTGCCAGCAGCTCCATATGGTTGTACTTCTTCGGCAGATAAACGCTCAGCCTTACCGAAAGCTGGGCGGTGTGACTGTCCTTTTCCTTGTTTATATCCACGTCGTGCACGCGCACGCCCTCCTCACGAAGGAGGTTGGCGACGCCGCCGAAGTGCTCGAAGCGGTCGAGCTCGGCGAGAATGTTCATGTACCGCGACCTCGCGATGATTATCCGCTCCGTCGCCGGCAGGACATACATACAGACGAATATCATCGCCATGCTCGCCAGAGCGCACTCATAAAAGCCCGCGCCGATGGCAAGGCCGAGGCAGGCCGAGGCCCACAGCCCCGCCGCGGTGGTCAGGCCCTTGACGCGCTTTCTGCCCGTGAGGATGATTGTGCCCGCGCCGAGAAAGCCCACGCCGTTTATGACCTGAGCGCCGAAGCGGGAAACATCGTGCTGCACCCCCAGCGCCTGCGCCTGCGTGAGCCAGCGCGTATCGAGCATGATATCCAGATACTGGCTGAGCATCATCGTGACGGTGGAGCCTATCGCGACCAGCATATAGGTGCGGAAGCCCGCGGGGCTGCTCTTGCGCTCGCGCTCAAGCCCCAGCAGTCCGCCCATGACGACCGCCAGAACGATGCGCAGCATCATGGACACGGTATTCAGTTGTCTCAAATACTCAAATACGCTTTCCATAACTTGCTCTTTCCTGTCTGCTCGGTCGGCATATGATATGCTGCCGGATACGGATATATTATTCAAAAAGCGCACCCGAAAGGTGCGCTTTTCGTATTACGCCTTATTCCTTATCGTCGAGC
>CALZAG010000114.1 GCA_945613045.1 uncultured Clostridia bacterium
AGGAGCTGGAGGACGCCATAGAGGAGGCCCAGGACGATGAAGAGCAGCGCGCTGTCGAGGACGAGGTGGAGAAATTTGAGGAGGACAAATCCGCCTTTGAAAAGGCCAAGGAAGAATGCGTCGCCGCCATAGACAAACTCGAGAAAGAGCTGGCTGATATCGAGGAAGAGGCCCCCAAAAACGAGCCCGCCCCCATGACTACGATAGTTGACGAAAACGAAAGGAGCAAGAGAACCAGAATGATCAACATCAATATCCGTGCGCTGCCTAAGGAACAGCGCGTTTTTGACGCCCTGCCCATGCAGACCCGGCAGGAGATTATAGCCCGCGAGGACGTTAAAGTATTCTTGAAGGAGCTGCGCAGCATGAAGGGCGGGGCTCAGCGCGCTGTAAGCGGCGCCGATCTGACTATCCCCATAGTATTCCTCGATCTAATCAGCGAGAACATGTTTAGGTATTCCAAACTGCTCAACCGCGTCCGCGTCCGCAATGTTAATGGCGAGGCCCGCCAGACCATAGCCGGCACCGTGCCCGAGGCGATATGGACTGAGATGTGCGCGGCCATTAACGAGCTGCAGTTTGTATTTAATCAGATCACCGTGGACGGCTACAAGGTGGCTGGATTTGTCCCGGTGTGCAACAGCATACTCGAGGACAACGACATCAACCTGGCATCCTGGCTGGTGGAGATGCTGTCCGAATCTATCGGCCTCGCCGAGGATAAGGCCATCCTCTACGGTACCGGCATTAAGATGCCCCAGGGCATAGTACCTCGCTTGGCGCAGACCTCAAAGCCCAATGACTATCCCGCCAACGCCCCCGCCTGGGTGGATCTGCATACCACAAACATCCAGCAGATAGACACCGGCCTGACCGGGGCGGCATTTTGGGCGGCCCTGACTATGGCTACCGGCAACGCCTACAGCCTGTACGCTCGCGGCGAGAAATTCTGGGCCATGAACAGCAAGACCTACAACCTGCTCAAGTCCAAGGTTATCACTTTTACCGCCTCCGGCGACATTGCGGCGGGCGTTTTTGCTACTCTCCCCATAATCACCGGCGACATAGATATACTGGAGTTTATGCCCGATGGTGACATCGTGGGCGGCTATGGCGACCTCTACCTGTGGGTAAATCGCGGCGAAATCCAGATAGACGCCGACCGCAGTGTACAGTTTATCCAGGACAACACCGTATTCCGCGGCAAAGCCCGCGCTGACGGCACCCCCGTCATACCTCAGTCCTTTGTCGCTATCAACATCAACGGCAATGAGGTGACCACCTCCATGACCTTTGCCGCCGACACCGCAAACGACGCTCTGCTCCAGAGCCTCGTCATAGGCAATGAGACCTTGAACCCCGCCTTTGACCCCGCCGTACAGTCCTACAACATCACCGCCTCTGCGGCCACCGACAAGGTTGAGGCCACCGCGGCCAACGGCAACGCCAAAGTGCAGCTCGCCCTCAACGGCAAAAACCTCAACAACGGCTCTACCGCTACCTGGGAGAGCGGCTCCAATACTCTGACTGTGACCGTGCGCAACGGCAACGCCGTCCGCGCCTATACCGTCACTGTAACCAAGTCCTAAGGAGAGGAGGAGCTGACCCGTGGCAAATCCCGGACTTGTGGCGCGGCTCAAACTCAATCTGTCGCTGACCACAAAGGCATACGACGATTACCTGGGGCAGCTCCTTGACGCTGCCTCCGGCATGATCGCCCGCGAGGGCATAAACCTTAACACCAACTGCGAGGAGGATGCGCAGATACTCGTCATGTATGCCGCGTACCTGTTCAGGAAGCGGGCGGAGGACAACCCCGCCATGCCCCGCATGCTCCGCTACGCCCTAAACAACCGGCTATTTAGCCAAAAAATAAGGGAGGGTGGCGTATGACATATGATGCAGGCGTGGTGACCCTCTGCGAGCTCAAGGACAAAAACGAAACGGCGGGCGGCATGCCCGCCATGTTTCTTATCCCCGTCGAGTGGCAATTTTACGGCGAGCGCACCGTGGGTTATGGGCGGCAGTACGCCGCTTTTGGCGCAAATCAGCAGGTGGATATGCTTATCCGCACCTGGCGCAGTGCCGAGGCCCGCATAGGCATGTACGCAGTACTCGAAAATGGGGAGCAGTATCGCATAGACAACGTCCAGCACCTACTGGACGAGGACGGCCTGAAGGTAACCGACCTCACGTTAAGGAGGTTAGACAAGCTATATGACGTTACAGGATAAAATACAGCCAATCGGGGAGGCTCTGGCGGCGGTAGTCCCCAACACCCGGCATTACTGGCGGCCCAACATGGAGCCGCCATATTGTGTTTGGGCCGAGGACGGCGAGAACGGCTTCACGGCGGATGACAAAAAAGCCGAGCAGGGCATAACCGGCACGGTGGATTACTACACCCTGCAGGAGTATGACCCCAACGTGGACAAAATACAGCGGGCGCTTAATACCCTTGGTATCCCGTGGCGGCTCAACTCGGTGCAGTACGAGGACGCCACCAACCTGATACACTGGGAGTGGGCGTGGGAGGTGCTATAATGGCAACATTTTTGTTTGGCGGGCTTGAGGAGTATGCCCGCAAACTGTCCGATTTGGCGTTAAAAAGCCGGGACGTGGGTGCGCAGGCGCTGTATGCCGGCGCAAACATACTCGCGGACCAGATAAGGCGCAATCTCGAGGCCGTGCCTACTATCCCCAATACCAGCGCGCACGAGAGATATACCAACGGCGTACCCGAGGAGCAAAAACAGGCCCTTTTGGATAGCTTTGGCATAACGCAGATACGAGATGACGATGGCTACCTCAACCTCAAAATGGGCTTTGATGGTTATAACGGCATAAAAACCCGGATGTACCCCAAGGGGCAGCCTAATGTCATGATTGCGGCGAGCGTTGAGAGCGGCAGTAGCGTACAGCAAAAATACCCATTTGTCCGCCCGGCAATCAAGCAAAAAGAAAAAGAGTGTATTGACGCCATAGCGGCGGTTATAGACAAAGAGACAGCTAAAATCATGAAGTAAGGAGAAAAATATGTACAACGGCGGAGTTAGAATAGGCTTTAGCGAGCCTTATGTAGCTATATACTCCCATGAGGGGACGACCGTAAGCTATGCCAACGGCCAGAAAATGGCCCGCGGCGTGAGCGCCAACATGACAGGCAGATCAGGCAGCGACAGCAAATTTTATGCCGACAACGTGGAGGCGGAGAGCGCAGCCGGAAAATTTACGGGCGGCACCCTCAATTTGACCGTGGACGGCCTGAGCCTTGAGGCCGAGAAACTCATGCGCGGCCTGCCTGTTGCCACCAGCCTTACCGTAGGCGAGGAGACCGTGCAGGTATACGCGGATAACGACGATGCCGACACCCCCTATGTGGGCGTAGGCTATATTGAAAAATGGCAATACGAGGGTGTACAGACCTACCGTCCCGTGGTCATATACAAGTGCAAACTGACCACCCCCGACGAGAGCGCCCAGACCGAGGCTGAGAACACCGACTGGCAGCCCCAGAATCTCAGTTTTGACGTCGTCCGTAGCGACAAAGAGAAAAGGGACTGGCGCCTCCGCGGCGAGCACCAGGACACTGAGGCGGCCGCCCTTGCGGTCATAAAGCAGGTACTTAACATCACAGGAGCGTAACATGGGCATAGAGGTCAACGGACGCGAGATAAATTTTAAGTATAGCGTAGGGGCCTACATGGAACTTGAGCGGCTGTGCGCTGAAGAAGGCGTGGAAACGCTGGACGCATATCTTGACAACCCTGATAATGGGCGCAGGATAAGAAACCGGATAAGGTTCATCTGTATCCTTTCACTTATGGGCGAGAAGGCAGCGGCCTTTGAAGCCCCCGGCTACCGCCCCCAGCCCCTCACGTATGACGAAGTGGCGACCATGACGCCAAGGGAGTTTGCAGACGTATTCTCGGAGGCGGTTAAAGCGTGCGCGAACGACAAAAAAAGAACGATCGAGGCAGTAATAACAAAAAAAACCGAGGCCGGGGCATAAAGGTCACCCCGGCCTTTTTGGTGTATTTTGGTTTGAGCCTCGGCATGACCAAGACCGAGACTCTCAACACTGCATACGGCGAGCTTATGGACTTAATAGATTGCCGCAGCATATACAACGGCGCAGACTATAAGCACGAACTATCGTATGATGAAATTATGGAGCAGGAGTAGCATATGGCTGTAAATATAGGACCCAAGCTGGGCATAGACGGCGAGAAAAAATACCGAGACAGTATAAATCAAATTATCCAGCAGGCAAAAACCCTCGACAGCGAGATGAAACTGGTCACCTCCAGTTTTGACGAAAACACCGACGCCCAGGAGAAGGCTACCCGTACCTCCGAGGTGCTCAATAAACAGATCGATGTCCAGAAAAAGCGCGTCGATGCACTCAACGAAATGCTGGAAAAATCCGTCGCCCTATACGGCGAAGACCACACTTGGACGTTGAAATGGAAAGAAGCTGTCAATAATGCTAACACCGAATTGGTAAATATGCAAAAACGCCTTGAAGATACCGAGGGCGCATTAACGAATTTTAACGGTAGCTTAGACGATGGCACCAGAGAAATGAAAGAAATAGATGAAGCCGCCGGAGATGCTGGTGGCACTGTGGGCGACCTCGCCGGCAAACTGGGTATAGATCTGCCGGATGCTATAGGCGATATAGACGTTGCCGGTATAGATACTAAACTTTTGGGAATAGCTGGCGCACTGGCAGGCGCGGCAAAAATAGTCTCTGATGCCGTAAAGGACACGGTGGAATATGTGGAAAATATTCGATCACTGTCTGCAAAAAGCGGGATTGGCGAGGAAGATTTGCAGCGGTGGGAAATGGCGGCAAATAAATACAATGTACCTCTTGAAAAAATAGCTGATGTTACAAAAGACCTCGGGAAAAATGCATACGATGCTGCAAACGGAAACGAAGAACTTGCAAAAAAGTTTGAAGACCTCGGTGTAAAAACCACAGATTCGGAAGGCAATATCCGACCGATGAACGATTTGCTATGGGATACTTTGG
>CALZAG010000115.1 GCA_945613045.1 uncultured Clostridia bacterium
TCGACTTTTATCTCTGTGCCCTCCCCGGGGACGCTGTGCATACTGATGACCGCGTTGTGCAGCTTTGCCGCGTGCTTTACGATCGAAAGGCCGAGACCTGTGCCGCCGACCTCCTTGGAGTGGCTTTTATCGACCCTGTAAAAGCGCTCGAATATGCGCTCCTGCTGCTCCGGCGGGATGCCGATACCGGTATCCTTCACCGTGAGCTGCGCTGCGTCGGCTCCGTCCGTGATGGTGACGTTAACGCTGCCGCCCCTGCGGTTATATTTTATCGCGTTATCGCAGAGATTATAGATTATCCCGCCGAGCAGCTGAGGCACGCCGGTTATCACGGCGCTTTCGCCGCTCAGCTCAAGGCTGACTCCGGCCTCCCGCGCCGCAGGTGTCAGACCGCGCACCGCATCCATTGCCAGGCAGTAGAGATCCGTCTCCTCCCTGCGCATATCCTCCGCGCCCTCATCGAGGTGCGAGAGCTTTATGATGTCGTCCACAAGCGCAATCATGCGCTTTACCTCGGACTGTATCTGAAGCGAGAAGCGGGGCACGTCCTCCTGCTTCACCATGCCGTTCGCCAGAAGCTCCGCGCAGCCGGATATGGTGTGCAGCGGGGTCTTGAGCTCATGCGACACGTTCGCTGTGAATTCGCGGCGCATCTGCTCGGCGCTTTCCTTTTCACTTATGTCGATGAAAAGCAGTACCGCGCCTGCCGTTTTTTCGTTTGATATGACAGGGCTTGCGTATATCTGATAGCTGCCCCCGCCTATGTGCACGCTTATCTCGCCGTGCTCGCCACTCAGGGCCTTTTTCAGCAGCTCACGCATCTCCGGACAGCCTTCGGGCACCGGCATATCCCTGCCTATGCATCCGCGGCTTATCCCCAGCAGCCGCGTCGCGGCCTTATTGATGCTGAGGACGGCGCCCTGCTCGTTTAAGAGCACAAGCCCCTCTATCATATTGCCCGTGGCCGCTTCAAACTCGTCGCGCTTGCGCTGAAGCTCCTCCGCCTGGAGCTTTAGCTGGCGCTGCTGGCTGCGGAGTTTTTCCGTCAACGGCTTAAGCTCCTCATATGCATCTATCTTTTCCGGCTCGTCGGGATCGAGCTCGTTGAGGGGCTTGACTATGCGCTTTGAGAGCCTTGACGCGAGCCACAGGGACAGTCCCAGCGCCGCCGCCGCAATAACGATCAAAGGCTGCAGCATACTCAGGATAAGCGTCAGCACTGTATACTGCGCTCCGGAGAGCCTTATGACCGTACCGTCGGAAAGACGTTCGGCCGCATAAAGCTGGCGTTCCATAAGCGTTGTCGAATAGCGCACGCTCTTGCCGGAGCCTGTCTCAAGCGCCTCGCGCACCTCCTCGCGCTCATGGTGGTTTTCCATGCTTTCGGCTTCGGCGTCGCTGTCGTACAAAACAGCACCGTCGGCGGCTATCCATGTGATGCGGTAGCCCGTACTGTCAAGGCCGCTGAAATAATCCGCGCCGCTTTTCTCCACGCCCTGGGCGGCAAGCTGCGCCTGAGCCGTAAGCTGGTTCATCTGGTTGTTGGAAAAATATTCGTACAGCACGCCCATGATGAGCACAAAGGCCGCCAGCAGCACCACCGCGGCAACAAGGCATATCGCACGGAAAACCCGTTTCGTCATAGCTTTCCCTCCATTCGGTAACCCACTCCGCGGACGGTCTCGATATAGCCGCCGCAGTCGCCGAGCTTCGTGCGCAGAGTGCCGATGTGCACGTCAACGGTCCTCGTCTCGCCGACAAATTCCTCACCCCACACGGTGGTCAGAAGCTGCTCGCGCGTGAAAGCTCTGCCGGGGTTTGCCATGAATTTGTGCAGCAGCTCAAACTCCTTGAGCGTGAGCTGCACCCGCCGTCCTCCGGCCGTCACGGTGTGCTCCCCGAGGTTCATTTCGAGCTCACCAACTCTCAGAAGCCGCTCCGACGGTCTCGGAGCGCTTCTGCGCAGCACCGCGCGCACGCGGGAGACCATCTCCATCATGCCGAAGGGCTTGGCCAGATAGTCGTCCGCGCCGAGGTCAAGCCCGATGACCTTGTCGTATTCCGTACCTTTGGCCGTCGCCATGATGACGGGGATATCGGCGGTCATGCTGCTTGAGCGCAGCTTTTTCAATATGGATATGCCGTCCTCGCCCGGCAGCATGATATCGAGCATTATAAGCTCCGGAGTCTTTGAGGCCAGAGCGGCGAAAAGCGTCTCGCCGTCGGCAAAGCCCTCAGCTTCAAAGCCCGAGGAATTAAGCGCATATATCATCAGATCGCGGATGCCGGAGTCGTCCTCAACGCAGAAGATCATAATATCACTTCCCTGCTTTTTTCTTTTCAGCCTTATGATACCGCATAAAGGTAATGTTAAATATCTGTAAAATGTAAAATGTTCGTAAAGTCCTCGGCTTTACTATGATTATACCACGGTTGTGCCGGATAGGAAAGCTCCGGAGCAATAGAAAACCCCGCCTGAGCGGGGTTTTGGCCGCCTTACCGGCACTTATTCATCGTCGAGCCTGCGGATGCCGGCTACCTCCGTCACGGGCAGGGAGAAGCATATGGCTCCAACCTCGGTCTCGGGGCCGCATTCGCGGCTTATCGCCTTCATTATATCCGCTTTTCTTCCCGCGGGCGTCAGGATATAGATCATATCCTTCTCCTCCGCGAGTGACACGCCGAAAAACTTCTCCGATCTCGTTTTTCCGGTACCCTTCGCGTGCAGCACCGTACCGCCGGTGGCTCCGGCGCTTCGGGCGGCGTCCATTACCGTGTCGGAGTAGCCCTCGTTCAGTATGACAATAATAAGTTCGTGTTCAAAATCCATATTCGGTGCCGTACCTCCCAATATCTGTCCGCTCGTAAAATACGCAAGGTTCTTTCCTCCGCCGACACTTTTCACGGGCAGCGCCATCATTACCCCGTTGCCGGGGATATCGATGAACATTTTCAGCTTTGCCGCCCGCATGAGCTGCCTGACTGACGCGGCGCTCGCCACGGTGCCGATAACGGCCTTTTCGCTCGGCTCCAGCTCATACAGCGACAGGTGTTCCGTTTTGGCGGTGCCCCTTCCGAGCTTCGTGAGCACAAGGGAAAGCTGCAGCTCATTGTGAATGTCGAGCAGCTCTTTGGCCCTGCTCCGATCCACGATGCTGAGTACATAGTATAGCTCCATTGCTTTATACGACCTCCCAAAGCTCGATAATTTCGTCGTCTTCGAAGCGGCTGACGATATCCTGCGCCGTCTTCTTGCCGGACTTCAGCGTTGAGATGGATCCCATCACCTGGACGGTGATAAGCGGCATCATCGCGACCATCGCCACAAGGCCGAAGGCGTCGGTCATTACATTGCCGCCTATCGCGGTGCTTATACCCATGGCAAAGGGCAGCATAAAGGTCGCCGTAAGCGGTCCGGACGCGACTCCGCCCGCGTCAAAGGCTATGGCAGTGAACGTCGGCGGCACGAAGAACGCAAGCCCAAGCGCGATCACATAACCCGGTATCATGAACCAGAGGATCGATATCCCGGTCAGCACGCGGATCATGGCAAGACCCATGGCGCCGGCTATCGCGATCGACAGGGTCAGCCCCATCGTCTTTTCCGATATCGCGCCCGCGCTCAGCTCCGTCACCTGCTTGTTGAGCACATGAACCGCGGGCTCGGCGCTGATTATGAACCAGCCCATCAGCATGGCAAGCGGGATGATCAGCCACTTCAGACTGCTTTCCACAAGCGCCCCTCCAAGGACGTAGCCGAGCGAGGAAAAGCCCACGTTCACGCCCGTCAGGAACAGCACCAGTCCCACATATGTAAAAATAACGCCGATTATTATTCTTAAAAACGGCCGCTTCTTCAGCTTCAGGGATATAAGCTGGAACAGCAGGAAAAACGCGAATATCGGCAGCAGCGCCATGGCAACCTCGCCCATGTATTCCGGCAGGGCTTCAAGGTAGCCTTTCCCCAGCGCAACGGAGGTTTCAAATTCGTTGACTATAAGCGTCGATGTATCTCCCGGGTTTGTTTCATAGATAAAGCCCAGAGCGAGCACCGCGAGTATCGGTCCGATGGAGCACAGGGCCACCAGGCCGAAGCTGTCCGACTTGGCGTTCTCGTCGCTTCGGATGGAGGCGACGCCGACGCCAAGTGCCATGATAAACGGCACCGTCATCGGTCCTGTAGTTACGCCGCCGGAATCGAAGGCCACGGACAGGAAATCCTGGTCCGACAAGGCGGCAAGGATGAACACGACGGCGTAAAAGACCACGAGCATCCATTTGAGCGGAACGGCAAACAGTATGCGCAGCATACTTATCATGAGGAATATGCCGACGCCGACGGATACCGTTGTAATGAGCACCGTCTTGTCGATATTCGGTACATTCGTCGCAAGCACCTGCAGATCCGGCTCCGCGACCGTAATCGCCACGCCGAGGATGAAGCTCAGCAGTAATATGAGACCGAGCTTGCGCGTTTTCGTCATCTTCGCGCCTATGTGGCTGCCTATCTGAGTCATTGCCGTGTCCGAGCCGATCGTGAACAGACCCATGCCTACGATTATCATCACTGAGCCTATCAGAAACGAGAGCATGAGCCCACTGCTGACGGGTACGAGGAAAAGGCACAGGGCGGCGACGATCAGTGTGATCGGAAGCACCGACGCGACGGCCTCTTTCATCTTTTCTTTGATTATGTTATGTCTTACAGAAACCGCCCCCTTTATATTGAGAATACATTATTTTATATAATTTTATCATACAGATTTGAAAAAATCTACCGGCTTTCGCGGACGAGCCGTGAACTGTGTGTTAGTTTTCCGTTAATTTATGAGCGGAGACGGCGCACCAGCGCCGTCTCCGCTTAGTAATTTATATGTTTGGCGGCTGCAAATCGTTGCCGCGAAAAGACCCGATCCTCAAAAAGTCCAGTGAATGCGGGCTTTCATCATCTGAATCATTCCCACTC
>CALZAG010000116.1 GCA_945613045.1 uncultured Clostridia bacterium
ATGAAAAAATATTCCTCGTGAATACGAGGAATATTTTTTTTCAATCAAATGCAGGGTTAACTGCGTAGAAATTCTTGGAATCCATTTTTTCGATAGCGTTTCTGAGCCCCTCGCCGAAGCGCTGATAGTGAACTATCTCCCTTTCGCGCAGGAAACGTATCACATCATTGACGTCAGGGTCGTCGGAAAGACGGAGAATATTATCATATGTGGTGCGGGCTTTCTGCTCCGCGGCCATATCCTCGCTCAGATCCGTTATCACATCTCCTTTGACCTGCATAGTCGCTGCCGTCCACGGCGTACCCGAGGCAAACTGAGGATATACG
Source organism: uncultured Clostridia bacterium (assembly GCA_945613045.1). Lineage (GTDB taxonomy): Bacteria > Bacillota > Clostridia > Oscillospirales > Oscillospiraceae > F23-B02. The sequence goes on from CALZAG010000116.1 coordinate 327, forward strand.
CCTGCCGTGTGATCAACAAAATATGCATCAAATCCGGCCTTCTTTATCTCTTCGGGAGTCATTTTTCTTGTAAGCTGATGCACTATCGCTGCCACCATTTCAAGGTGGCCCAATTCCTCGGTTCCTATATCAGTCAGCAGCCCCTTAAGCTCGGGATACGGCATACTGTAACGCTGACTGAGGTATCTCAATGATGCCCCGAGCTCGCCATCCGGACCGCCGTATTGACTAATTATGAACTTTGCAAGCGCCGGATTGGGTTTTGAGATTTTCACGGGGTATTGAAGTTTTTTCTGATATATAAACATTTTCAGCCCTCCATTTTACCGCAATAATCCCATGGCCAGGGATTCTTGAGCCAGGTATAGCTCTGGGCTTGCAGGAGATCCTGCTTTGTGATCGGGCCATAGAGCTTTACATATTTTTCATGGGCGGTTTTGGCGAGAGCCAGAATGTTTTTATATATCTCAAAAGCCTCGGCATCATCGCTGTGCGTATCAAGATAGAGAGCAAGCTCATGTGCGACAAAGTCAAGTGCCATTACCTCACCCAATGGGGTTCCGGTCAGGTCTCCGGTATTGACCATACCCATAAACGGAAGGTCAAGTCCGGGGAATAATGTGCCTCTGCTGAGCGCTTCGGCGGGATTATAGGTCGGCTTCACGCTTCCCTGCATTGGAACATATGCCATTGCCAGCGGTGCGCAGGACGGCAAGGCTCCGTCTTTGAAACCGCAGTTATTCTTATTATCCACTTGTGCAGTCCTCCTTTGTAATTCATTATATGGAGGAACGGGAAATTAGTGAAAGAGACGCCGCATCATTTGATGCAGCGTCTCTTTCACTTTATCATTTCTTCAAAATCACTTTCGCTTATGACCTTTATCCCGAGCTCAGTGGCTTTTTTCAGCTTGCTTCCGGCGTTTTCGCCGGCAAGCACCATTGTAGTTTTTTTCGATACGGAGGATGACGTCTTCCCGCCGAAGCTCTCTATTATGGCGGCAGCCTCGTCACGCTTATATGAGCTGAGCTCACCGGTGAGAACGAATGTCATACCATCAAATCTTGAATCCCTTACAGTCTCATTGCTTTCAAAGGAGACCCCGGCCTGACGCAGAAGCTCGATTTGGTGCCTCGACTGCGGAAGCTCAAACCACTCTTTTATAAAGCCTGCGGTGACAGCTCCTATATCAGGTATTGCCATCAGCTCAAGCTCGCTTGCCTCCATGAGCTTATCGAGCGATCCGAAGCTCGACGCCAGAGTCTTCGCAGCCTTCTGCCCTACCTGACGTATACCAAAAGCACAGATAAGGCTTGCAAGCCCCTTCCCTTTGCTTTTTTCAATAGCATTTATAAGGTTCTCGGCGGATTTTTTGCCCATGCGCTCGAGCGCGGCGACAGATTGTGCATCGAGATAGTACAGCTCTGCCGGACTGTTTACAAGGCCGCTGGCGATAAGAGACTGGCAAACCGAAATACCAAGCCCGTCAATATCCATTGCCTCTTTGGAGGCAAAGTGGGCAAGATTGCGAAGTCTCTGCGCGGGGCACTCGGGGCTTGTGCAGCGCAGAGCAACACCGTCCTCGTCTCTGATAACGGGTGCGCCGCACTCGGGACAAAACTCCGGCATCCTGTACGGAACAGTGTTATCCGGACGCTTTGACATATTCACAGAAAGCACCTCGGGTATGATCTCTCCCGCCTTCTGCACCAGGACCGTATCGCCAATCCTTATACCAAGCCTGTCTATATTATCCTGATTGTGGAGGGTCGCGTTTGTGACCGTCGTTCCGGCGAGCCTTACAGGCTCGATGACCGCCTTAGGGGTCAGAACGCCTGTCCTGCCAACCTGGACGACTATATCCACTACCCTGCTTTCTTTTTTTTCAGGCGGATACTTGTATGCCACTGCCCAGCGGGGAAATTTTGACGTACTGCCGAGATAACTGCGCTGAGCAAGCGAGTTTATTTTAATAACGGCGCCGTCTATATCATAGGAGAATTCGTCTCTGTGCTCTCCTATCCAGTCTATACGCTCACAGCAGCCCTTGATAGTACTGCAAAGCTTATAAGGAACTACAGGAAAGCCCATGTGCTTAAGAGCGTCAAGCGTCTGCGCGTGAGTTAAATACTGCTCTCCGCTTGCATACTGCATATTAAAGCACACAATATCAAGCTTTCGTGACGCTGCGACCTTGGGGTCAAGCTGGCGTATGGAGCCTGCAGCCGCATTGCGCGGATTGGCGAGCAATGCTTCGCCGTTTATCTCGCGGATCGAATTGAGCTCCCTGAACACTGACTTAGACATATAGACCTCGCCTCGGACGATGAGCCTTTCCGGTGCATCCGTGAGCCGCAGCGGCAGACTTCTGACAGTGCGCAGATTTTCAGTCACATCCTCGCCTATCTGGCCGTCACCGCGCGTTGCGCCGCGGACAAAAACTCCGTTTTCATATTCAAGCGACATTGAAAGCCCGTCGATCTTCGGCTCAACGCAGTAAGTGTGTTCCTCGTCAAGCTGGCTGTCCATACGCTCACCGAAGGAGGCGAGCTCCTCATAAGAGAAGACGTCGCTGAGGCTCTCAAGTGGGACCTGATGACGCACCTGGGTAAACTGCGACAGAGCGGCTCCGCCGACTCTTTGAGTTGGTGAATTCGGGGTTATTAGCTCCGGATGCTCCTCCTCAAGCTTAATTAGCTGCTGCATCAGCATATCATATTCAAAATCGGAAATAACCGGCGCATCGTCCACATAGTAAAGCTTATTATGGTACTCAAGCTCTCTGCGCAGCCGTTCAATTTCTTTTGTAACATCCATAAATCAGTTCTCCATGTTAAGATATGTGTTCGGGACTTTACCGACAATGACAGTGTCGGCAACGATGACCTCCGTAACAGTGGTAGCTTTTTCGGTGCCCCACGGCACGAGGATGTCGATATCGACCGCGACCTCTAAAACAAGCTGATATTTTGCCTGATTTATCCCGCAGGAGACCATCTCGTTCCGGAAATCCACACGGGATGATGTGAGCATTATTATATCGACCTGAATATCAGGCCCCTTATTAAGAAGCAGATTAAGTCCGCTCAGGTTTCCGGCGGGTATATTTATCTTGATTATACCGTTGTCCGTCGACTCAATAACGGAATTGAGTATTTCGGTAGAAAGCGTATTTATATGCGCCATATCGCTTGATATGGCGGTGACGTTACCCGCATCGTCCTTTTCGAGCGTGACAAAGTAGTCAAAGCCGTATACGCCCTCCCCTATGACCTCGTTTATCGAATCGTTGACTGTTTTGGTGACGATGTCGGTCGCATCCGACACAGCCATCTGAGTAGCCAGGTCGCCGAGAAACAAGCTTATTGCTGCGACAAGGATCAATACTAACAAGGGGAAGAGTAAACCAAGCTTAGAGCGGCGTCTATGCCTGCCTTTATCTTCAGAATGCACATAGTTTGGCTTTCTGCGTCGGCGATAATACATGAGACCACCCCATGTATTATATGATAAAACTCAGCTCAACATCTCACTGACTGCCATCATAATACCGAGTTTTCCCGATTCATATGTGATACCGCCCTGCATATAGGCGATGTAGGGCTCTTTCATGGGGCCGTCCGCGGAAAGCTCAATGGATGAGCCCTGAACAAAAGCGCCGGCCGCCATGATGACGGGAACGTTGTAGCCGGGCATCTGCCACGGCTCTGGAGTTACAAAGGAGTCAACAGGTGCGCCGCTCTGTATGCCGCGGCAGAATCTTTTCATGTTGTCCGCGGTTTTCAGACTTATCATCTGAATGATATCATTTCTGGGCTCATCAGCGGCGGGAGATGTCTCAAAGCCCGCTTTTTTCATCATTGCCGCGCAGAATACGGCGGTTTTGAGCGCCTGCGCGGTTATGTGCGGCGCCATGAAAAAGCCCTGGAACAGCAGACGGTTGTTTCCGAGCGTTGCTCCGCATTCTCCGCCGATGCCCGGTGCGGTAAGGCGCATCGCGGCGTTTTCCACGAGCTCTGCCCTGCCGACGATATATCCGCCGGTTGGAGCGAGACCGCCGCCGGGGTTTTTGATAAGAGAGCCGGCCATAAGGTCAACGCCGTATTCGGTAGGTTCGTGCTCGGCCGTGAATTCTCCGTAGCAGTTATCGACCATTACTTTTATATCGGGATTGACGGACTTTACGGCGGCGCAGATCTCCCCTATCTCCTCGGGCGAGAGAGCACGCCTGTCCTCGTAGCCTCTGGAGCGCTGGATGAGAACCGCGGCAACCGACTTATCAGTGGCTGCAAGCTTTATGGCATCGATATCGGGATTTCCGTCCCTGAGATCGACCTGAGCGTAATTTATACCGTAAAACTTCAGAGAGCCGTGGCAATTTCCTTCAATACCTATTGCGTTTCTCAATGTGTCATAGGGCAGTCCTGTAACAGAAAGCAGCGTGTCGCCGGGCTTGAGCAGAGCAAAAAGTGCCGCCGTAAGGGCGTGAGTGCCGTTGACAAAGCCTATTCTGACAAGAGCCGCCTCGGTTTTGAACACCTGAGCATAGACCTTATCCAGCACTTCCCTGCCCAGATCGTCGTATCCGTATCCGCTGGTGCCCGCAAAGCAGGTATCGGACACCTTGTTAT
>CALZAG010000117.1 GCA_945613045.1 uncultured Clostridia bacterium
GGTAAAGCAATCCCTCAGTCAGCTTCGCTGACAGCTCCCTTTACACAAGGGAGCCCTGGGCGCTGCCGCGCCAGTGCAAAATGGGCAAATCCTCCCTATGACCAATCATCATGGGGAGGATCAACTGTTTTATGAACACCCGTGTAAACAGGGAGGCATTGTTTTTACGTTGCTCTGTAAATGAAGGTCACGACCTGGGCGCGGGTGCAGAGCTTTTCGGGGCGGAACTGACCGCCGCCGTAGCCCTGGGTAACGCCTGCGGAGTATGCCCACAGTATCGCATCGTAATAAGCGTTTTGCGAAACGTCCGTGAAGGGGTTATCCGCGCTCTGCGCGGGCGAGCCCTTGTATCTCCACAGGAAGGTCACGAACTGCGCTCTCGTGCAGCCGGCGTCGGGCTCGAAGGTGTGAGCTGTTTTACCGGTCGTGATACCCTGCTCCACCGCCCAGAGGATGGCCTTGTAATAAGGCTTCAGGCCGCCCTCGTTTTTAACATCGCTAAATGGATTTGAGCCGTTTTCAGGCTCGGGAGAGCCGGCGGCGCGCCAGAGGAAGGTCACGACCTGCGCGCGGGTGCAGGCGGCGTCGGGACGGAAGCTGCCGTCCGCGTAGCCGTTGGCAACGCCCTCGGCGACCGCCCAGTCTATGGCCACGGCATAGGGCGCGTGAGCGCCGTCGGCATGAACATCGGAAAAGCTCAGCTTTTCGCCGCAGCGGGTGCATATGCCTTTTTCATAGCTGTGCCCCAGAGCGTCAACAAAGTCCGAGCGGCTCACATAGCCGCAGTAAACGCAGGTGCTCAGCGTGCAGCCGCGCTCGGTGCAGTTCGGCTCAACGGTCTCCCGCTCAAATTCATGCACGCAGGAATACCGCGCATAAAGGCTGTGGTCGCTTGCGGTCGAGACTGCGGTGTCGGGCGTGATCTTCGCCCCGCCGTCGGGCAGGGTGTACCAGCCGATGAACTTCTCATGCGGTTTTTCAGGGGCCTCGGGCAGCTCGCCGTAAGGGCTTCCGAAGAGCTTTTCCGCCCTCAGGAGCTCCTCGCCGTCGGACTCAAAGGTCACGGTATAGCTGTTTGCCTGCCACACCGCGTAGAGCTTCACGCTGAAATTATCTGTATACTCCGCGCCGGGAGCGTATTCCGCCGCCACGGCGTCGGGCGCGGTGCTCCAGCCCAAAAAGCTGTAGCCGGTTCTGTCAGGCCCTTTCGCGTTCAGTCTGACCGGCGTGTTATGAAGCTTCGTTTGAGCTTCCGGCGCGCTCTCGCCGCCGTTTGCGTCGTATACTATCTCATAGCTGTCGCCGTAGACGGCGAAGGGATAGCTCTTGTGCACGAAGTTGTACGCGCTGTCGGTGGCCTCGATATACAGGCTGTACCTGCCCGTGGGGAGCTCCGAAAGCTTTATCGAGGCGCCCGGGCCGCTCAGGTCAACGCTCATTTTCTCGGGGTCGGTCTGTACGGCCTGATAGAAATGGCCGTCCGGGTCGCGTATATCAATGTACAGCCAGTTTATCTTGCTGTTTGAGCTGACCTTACCGCTGATTGAGAAGCTTTCGCCCTTCCACAGCGATTGCGGGACCGCGACTGCGCCGACGGATATCTCGCCCGCGGCGGAGCTGATACTGCCGTAGGCAGGCACGCCGAAGCCCAGCACGTCCTCGTTGCGCGGCCGCTCGCGGCGCTCGACCATCTCGTTGTCGGTGTTGCCCTCGATGGTATGTATCGTGTCACCGGTCGCGTATTCGACGATGGCGACATGCTCGGCCAGACCGTCTCTGCCGCCTCCGTCCTCGTCCTCAAAATCGAAGAACACAAGATCGCCGCCCCGGGGCGTATAGTCCGCGTTTTTCCAGCGGCCCTGCTCCCTGAACCACTTCATGCCGCCGTAGGTACAGCTTGCAAAGTTGGGTATGACGCTCTGCGGCACTCCGGCGCGGCGTGCGCACCAGCTTACGAACATGGCGCACCACGGCTGCCCGTCCATGCCGTACCACTTTCCGTATTTTGTATAGTTTTCCGCCGTTTCACGGTAGCCGAGCTGTGATTCGGCTATCGTCAGCATATTCTCCCGCTGGCTCCGGCTGCCGTCGGCAAGCGCGGCCGGGGGCACGAGCCCCAACAGCAGCAGCATGGCCAGCAGCAGGCTCAGTATCTTCTTTTTCATCCCAATTCCTTTTTTATCGTGCCGTCAGGCTTTTATTTTTCCGCTATGGCTCTGTAAATGAAGGTGACGACCTGCGCGCGGGTGCACACGGCGTTCGGGCGGAAGGTGCCGTCCGAGTAGCCGGTGGTGACGGCGCTTTCATACGCCCACAGTATAGCCTGATAGTAATTGTTCACCGTCACGTCGCTGAAGGGATTTATGCCGCTGTTGGCGGGCTTGTCCATATACCTCCAGAGGAAGGTGACAAACTGCGCCCTCGTGCAGGGGCTGTTCGGCGCAAACTCCGTTTTCGTAACGCCTGAGGTGATGCCCTGCTCCACGGCCCAGAGGATGGCCTTGTAATAGGGCTTGAGCTCGCCCTCGTTTTTCACATCGCTGAAGGGATTTGTCCGGCTTGCAGGCTCGGGGGAGCCGGCGGCGCGCCAGAGGAAGGTCACGACCTGAGCGCGGGTGCACGCGGCGTCGGGGCGGAAGGAGCCGTCCGAGTAGCCGGTGGTTATCTTCTCCTCCGCGGCCCAGAGTATCGCGTCGGTGTAAGGCTTGTGGGAGCCCTCGGCTTTGATGTCGTTGAAGGGGTTTTCCCTGCCGCAGCGGGTGCATACTCCGTTTACGAAGTGATGTCCCAGCAAGGCGACATAGCTGCCAACAAAGCTCTCGCCGCAGCCGGAGCAGGTGTAGGTGGTGTAGCCGCGCTCGGAGCAGGTGGGCGCTGTGACGTCGGCGGTGTAGCTGTGAACATGGTTGTCATAGCCCTCCCAGGTCAGTGTCCCGCCGAAGTTGCTGCCGACCTTCTCGCTCCATTTCGTGCCGTTCTGAGGATAGACAATGTTCGCGCTCACGCCCGCGAACGCCTTGTCCGCAACGGAGCCGTATTCGCCGGAGATCATGACATAATTAATGCTCGCGCCGGAGGGGAAGGCGTTATTCTCCAGGCACAGGCTGCGGCAGTCCAGAGACACGGATTTTATATTTACGCAGCCTCTCAGCGCGTTCTGAGCGATGCGCAGGCTTTCGGCGCGGCTGTATATGCTCACCTCGCCAAGAGCCGTGCAGCCGCTGAACGCGTCGCCTTCGATAAGGGTCTCGGCGCCGCCGTAGCTGTCGTCACCGTAGAATATCACGGCTGCGAGACTCGTGCAGCCGGAAAAGCTGCCCGACTTCAGAGTCATCAGTCCGGAGGGAAGCTCGGCGTAGGTAAGGGCCTTGCAGCCTGAGAAGACTCCCTCGCCCAGACTGCGCGTGCTCACGGGAACATGGGCGCTTTTGACGGCGGTGCCGCTGAAGGCATAGCTGCCGACGTTCACGCAGCCGTCGGGAATACCTATCTCCTCAAGCGCGGAGCAGTTTTTGAAGGCGCTGCCGCCGATGATCTGAACGCCCTCGACGCCCTCGACCGCGGTGAGCGCGGAGCAGTTTTCAAAGGCGCCGCTGCCGATCTTCTGAAGCTCGGCGCGGATATTGACCGACTTCAGCTTCGTCAGGCCCCTGAAGGCGTAATCGCCGATATTCTTTATCCCTGTGCCGATCTCGACCTTCTTTATTGTCCCGCGATACCCGTACCACGGGGCTTCGCCGCCGGAGGACGCCGACCAGTCGGTCATGTCGCCGCTGCCGTAAATTTTCAGCACGCCGGTATCCTTGTTAAAGCTCCAGCTCATGCTGTCGCCGCAGGTACCTCTCACGGTCGTGTCCTTCCACTGCGCGTAAACGGTCATGTCGCCGGAGATCCTGGTGGTCGTGTCCACCTTGCTCCCGCCGGAGGGCGCCGTGTACCAGCCGAGGAATTTATAGCCCTCGCGCGTGGCCGCAGGCAGTGAGCTTAAAGTGCCGCTTGCGGTGACGTACATACTTGCGACGTCGCACTTTCCTCCGTTTGCGTTGAAGCTGACGGTCGCAAGGCCCGGACCGCCGCCGGACTTGTTGGTTATGTACCAGTACTTGCCCAGGCTGTTTATAACACCGTCCTGCGTTCCGCCGCGGTTGCGGGCGTTCCAGCTCTCGGAGAGCTTTATCCTGCCGGAGCTTATTCCCGGCGCCGGGTCGGCGCAGTAAAAGGTGTCGGTGGCGCTGTCGTAATCGGTCAGCAAAACGGCGTGGGGCAGGTTCTTATCGTATATCTCGATGCCCTCGGGGTGCTGGCTGAGCAGCTTTATAAGCTCAGCCTTTTTATCCGCAAGGCTGTCGGAGGAAAAATATGCGTGGTTCACGTCCATGCCCATATAGCTGAACGAATACCTAAGTCCGTCGGAGGTCCATGCTTCTTCGCCAAGCGTGCTCTCGGTTATGGACTCCCAGTTTGCCTGTCCGTCGATTATCGCGCGGCGGCGCAGCATCATGACCGCCGAGGCCAGCGTGCATTTGCCGCTCCCGCTCTGTTTCACGAACACATTTGAATCATTTATTGTCGCCGCCATCGCTTCAATTGAAAGCGCGGGCAGCATCGTAATCACCAGCGCAAGCGCCAGCACAAGACTCAACAGACGTTTTTTCATCGTTCCCTCCGTATCGTTTATCTTCGTAACGGTTAGTAATTATATCCCAGACCCTGTTTTCGTTCAAGGGATTTAAAGGATTATTTACAACTGCGGAGAAATCTTCCTGCCCGCCCGGCGGCTGCCGGAAAGCAATTCGGTTTGAGAGCGGAGGTCATCGTTTTTGCGGTTGCCCGGTTATACCCTGCTGAGGTTTTCGGTATTTTGCCATTCTCTGAATGACAGAACGGTTTTATAATCGCACCCGTAGGGGCGGCCATTGGCCGTCCGCCTGTGAAAATTCGCAGCGATGTGAAACA
>CALZAG010000118.1 GCA_945613045.1 uncultured Clostridia bacterium
CGAGCTGCCAGAAGATGAGTTTTATGAGGAGCACACGCAGCTTGAAAACGGCGTGGGCATGCTAAGTCTCTTTAAAACAGAGTTTAATTCAGCCCTTGCACTGTCGGAAAGGCCCGACGGCGTACCGTTTTCCGTCGCCTGCGGAACAGCCGCCGCACCTTTTTTTGAAAAACTTGTTTGTACTGCAAGGGAAAAGTATGATAATATAGATGGACGGGTCTACGCCATTGAGAATGATTTCTTCGGTCACGGCGTTAACGTGTCCGGCCTTATCACGGGTCAGGATCTCATAAAGCAGCTTCAAGGCCGCGAGCTGGGCGAAAGGCTTTTCATCTCCCAGAGCATGCTGCGCCGCGAGGAAATGGATTTTCTTGACGACGTGACCCTTGAACAGGCTGTAGAGGCGCTCGGAGTGCCCATCTATCCCACCGAGTGCGACGGCTTTGCTTTCTGGGACGCGATCAGCGGCGTCCTCCCCGAGGTGAAAACGCCGCGCCGGGCAGAGACCCGCGATATTTTCTATAAATACAATCAGAACGGAGGTTGACCGATATGCCCAAACCTCTCATTGCCATAGTAGGCAGACCTAATGTGGGAAAATCCATGCTGTTCAATAAACTCTGCGGACAGCGGCTGTCCATCGTCGAGGATACCCCCGGCGTCACGCGCGACAGGCTTTACGCCGAGTGCGAATGGCTCGGACGAAAGTTCAATATCGTCGACACCGGCGGCATCGAGCCCACGACCGACAACGAAATACTCCTGTTCATGCGCGAGCAGGCGAATATCGCCATCAGCGCCGCTGACGTTATCATTCTGGTGACCGACGTCCGCACGGGCGTCACCGCCGCGGATAAGGACGTCGCCAATATGCTGCTGCGCTCGAAAAAGCCCACGGTGCTTGCGGTCAACAAGATGGACTCCACCGGCCGCGTGGATCCGGCGATTTATGAGTTTTATTCGCTCGGTCTCGGCGACCCGATCGCCGTATCGGCCGTCCACGGCCACGGCACCGGCGATCTTCTGGATGAGTGCATGAAGTACTTCCCTCCCGAGGACGAGGAGGATGAGGCCGACGATCGCATCAAGGTCGCGGTCATCGGAAAGCCAAATGTGGGCAAATCCTCGCTGATAAACCACATTCTCGGCGAAAAGCGCGTCATAGTCAGCGACGTCGCCGGCACCACGCGCGACGCCGTCGACTCGGAGGTCGACAATAAGTTCGGCAAATATGTTTTCATCGACACAGCCGGCATCCGCCGCAAGAGCAGGGTTGACGAGCGGGTCGAGAAATTCTCCGTCATGCGCGCCCAGATGGCTATCGAGCGCGCCGATGTCTGCATCATCATGATAGACGCCCGCGAGGGTGTTACCGAGCAGGACACCAAGATAGCAGGTCTTGCCCATGAGGCGGGAAAGGCGAGCATTATCGTGGTAAACAAATGGGATCTCGTGGATAAAGAGACCGGCACCATGGAGAAGATGCGCAAGGACGTTATGCGGGATCTGAGCTTCATGAGCTACGCTCCGGTTCTGTTTATCTCCGCCAAGACCGGCCAGCGCACCGACAGGATATTTGAGCTCGTGAATTTCGTAAACGACCAGAGCAATATGCGCATCACGACCGGTATGCTCAACGACGTCCTCGCGGACGCTCAGGCGCGGGTCCAGCCGCCTACGGACAAGGGCCGCCGTCTCAAGATCTACTACATGACCCAGACGGGCGTAAAGCCGCCCAACTTCGTTATCTTCTGCAACAGCCGCGAGCTGTTCCACTTCTCATACCAGCGTTATATCGAAAACCAGATCCGCGCCGTTTTCGGGCTCGAGGGTACGCCCATCCGCATGGTGATACGGCAGAAAGGAGATAAGCAATGACCGCTTTTTTACTGTGCGTTACCGCGCTTATTTCCTACTCCTTCGGCAGCCTGAGCACGCCTATCCTGTCCTCACACATCTATTTTCACGAGAACATCCTCAATTACAGCCGCGATAACGTGGGCATAACCCGCTTTTTGAAACATCACGGCTGGAAAGGCGTAGCCAAGCTGCTGGTCATAGAGGTTTTTAAAGTCATTATCCCCGTGTCCATCGGCGGGCTTCTCATGCTCATTGTCGGTCACGCCGACGTGGGCTTTGCCTTCGCGCTGTTCTGCGTTGTGCTGGGTACGATTTTCCCCATCCTCTATCGCTTCAGGGGCGAGCCCAGCCTGCTGGCAGTCGCCATCGGCAGCTTTTTTTTAAGCGGAGAGGTCGCGTTTGCGGGCGTGATCGTTTTCGCGGTCGTGTATATCGTCAGCCGCTATGTGTCGCTGTCGGCGATCATCGCCATGGCGTTCATGTGCCTCGTCGCCGTGATGAGCGTCGATGAGGTGATAGTTAGAAACCTTGTGCTCCTCATCGGAGTGCTCGTCCTGCTTGAGTACCGCCGCAGCATCGTCCGGCTTTTCAAAGGCAAGGAAAAGAAGTTCCGGTACAAAAAAGACGTTACATATATGTTCGACGACGATTACGGCAGAGGAGATAATTAAAAGCCCGGGGAGCCGCTTCCCGGGTTTTCCCCGCCGCTCAGGTCAAAAATTTTCGTCAAAACTCCCGCGTAAAGGTATATTTATTCTTGACATTTGCCCGCCGTTCTGCTAATATATTTTTCGCAGTCAGCAATATGGGGGTATAGCTCAGCTGGGAGAGCGCTTGAATGGCATTCAAGAGGTCAGCGGTTCGATCCCGCTTATCTCCACCAGAAAGAAAGCTTGTAATCTCAATGGATTACAGGCTTTTTCTTTTTCTGCACTTACTGCAAAAATGGGCTTGGTAAACAGAAAAGGTAAACATTTTCGAAAATTTCTCTTTATAAAGCAGCATTTCCGTTTTTCTGTTATTATACTGAACGCTTGAATCACGCCAATAATTGCAGGTGTTCCGCAAAGCGGCCGCAGATCCAGCACAAACCCGGAGAACTTTTGAGCAACCGTGCCGGATATTCACGACTGATGTCAATTCTTTCATCTGCAGCGTCGCTTATAATCGGGCTTTTTAATATAGTTTATGGGTTATTCAATAAACATGGATGAATAATCGCTTCGAGAAAACCTGTTTTTATAAAAACTTCGTTATTCCTCTTGATTTTTCTGATATATAATGTAAAATAAAAATGTTTTGTATTACGGCGATTCGCGGCCGTCAACTGCGAAATGCTGCACTCAGCAGAATGGAGAAAAAATGACTTACGAAATGGACATTGCCGGCTTAAAACGCGAGCTGCCCCTCTGCAAGGTCACAGACGACCTGTACATCGGCGCCTTTGTTATGTTCGGCGATGTTGAGCTAACCGTCCACTGTGCTGCGGAGCTTCTCAAGCTTGCTCCCGAATATGACTACATGATCGCCCCCGAGGCAAAGTCCATCCCCCTTCTGTACGAAATGGCCCGCCAGAGCGGCGCGGAAAAATATTTTCTCGCCAGAAAGGGCCCCAAGGCCTACATGAGCGGAATATTCGAGGTCTCCGTCAAATCCATTACCACCATGAGCGTTCAGAAACTGGTCATCGACACGGCCGACGCTGAGCTCATTAACGGCAAGCGCATCCTCATCATCGACGACGTTATTTCCACCGGCGAAAGCCTGCGCGCGATGGAGGAGCTCGTGACCAAGGCCGGCGGCAATATCGTCGGCAAAATGGCGGTGCTCGCCGAGGGCGACGCTCAGAAGCGCGACGATATAATCGTCCTTGGACATCTGCCCCTGTTCAGACCCGACGGCAGCATCATCAAGTAAGATACACATGAAAAAACTGCGGCCAAAAGACCGCAGTTTTTTTATCTTCTTTCCTCAAAAAAGCTCCTGAGTATCGCCGCGCATTCGTCGGCTCTCACGCCGCCGTAGACGGCCGGCTTATGGCCGTACCGCTCCTCGAAAAGATTAATCACACTGCCGCAGGAGCCGGTGTTTTCGTCTCTCGCGCCGAACACCACAGTCGGAATGCGGGAGTTTATGATACCGCCGGCGCACATCGGGCATGGCTCGAGCGTGACATAGATAGTGCAGCCGGAAAGCCGCCAGTCGCCGGTTTTTTCGCAGGCGGCGCGTATGGCCTCAAGCTCGGCGTGAGCGCTCGCGTCATGGCTCTCCTCCCTGCGGTTGCGCCCGGCGCCAATAACATCGCCGTTTATATCGGTGATAACGCAGCCGACGGGTATCTCCCCCGCGTCATAGGCCTCCTTTGCAAGCGCAAGCGCCATGTCCATGTACTTTTCCCTGTCCATAGTGTTCCTTTCAAAAAGGCAGAGGCGTTCGAGCCTCTGCCTTAAACTTTCCGTGTGTAAGTCCTTCCGGGCCGCTTACTTGAGTGCCGCGGTGATGATGGACATCTGGTAGACTTCCTCCGCGTTGCAGCCGCGGCTGAGGTCGTTGATAGGAGCGTTCAGACCCTGCAGGATGGGGCCGTAGGCAGCGAAGCCGCCGAGACGCTGGGCTATCTTATAGCCGATGTTGCCGGACTGGATCTCGGGGAAGATAAAGGTGTTGGCATAGCCTGCGACGGGGCTGCCGGGGAACTTGAGCTGGCCGACGACGGGGGAAACAGCCGCGTCAAACTGCATCTCGCCGTCGAGCTTGAGCTCGGGAGCAAGCTTCTTCGCCTCTGCGGTGGCGTTGCGGACCAGATCGACGCTCGCGCCCTTGCCGCTGCCCTTGGTGGAATAGGTCAGCATGGCGACCTTGGGGTCGACTCCGAAGACCTTCGCGGTCTCTGCTGTTGCAACTGCGACCTCTGCCAGCTTCTGAGCCGCGGTGAAGGTCACATTACCTTCCTTGTCAACGGTATCCTGATAGTCGATGTTTATGGCGCAGTCGCCCATTACGAGAGTCTCCTCGCCGCGGATCATGATAAAGCAGGAGGACACGAGATGTGCGCCCTTCTTGGTCTTGACCAGCTGCAGCGCGGGA
>CALZAG010000119.1 GCA_945613045.1 uncultured Clostridia bacterium
GGTCTCGCCCCTGAGATACGCCTCGGCAAAGGGGGCGCACACAAGCTCGTCAAGCTCGGCGTGCACGTCTTTTATCTCGAGCGGGATGTCTATGAACTTTGCCGTCGTGACCGCGTCGCGGCGGGCGTCCTCGCCGGCGTTGTCAAGATACAGGCCGAGGACCTCATAGCCTGCGTTTTTCAAAAGCTTGGCGCAGACGGCCGAGTCCACTCCGCCGGAAAAGCCGAGTACGACCTTTTTCATCTTCTGCCCTCCATCCATATCATGAGTACCGAAATGTCCGCGGGCGACACGCCGGATATGCGGCTTGCCTGTCCGAAGGAGCGGGGTCTTATCTTTTTAAGCTTCTCCCGCGCCTCAAGGCGCAGACCCGCCACCTCGTCATAGTCGATATCGTCGGGCAGCAGTTTTTTCTCCATGCGGGTGAATTCCTCGACCTGCTTGAGCTGACGCTTTATATAGCCGTCGTATTTGAGGCTTATCTCCGTCTCATACCATACCGGCCTGGGCAGCTCGGGACGCCCGGGGTCGAAGGGCGCAAGAGCAAGGTAGTCAAGCTGAGGCCGGCGGATGAGCTCTGCCAGCGAAGCGCCGCTTGAAAGCTCCGCGGTGCCGCGCCCGCGCAAAAGCGCGTTGAGCTCCGGCGTCGGGGCAAGATGCGTGCTCTCAAGGCGCTTTATCTCTCTGTCTACCGCGGCGTATTTATCCAGCACGGCCTGATAGCGCTCGGGGGATACAAGCCCTATCCTCAGCCCGATCGCGCTCAGGCGCCTGTCGGCGTTATCCTGCCGGTGCAGCAGCCTGTATTCGCTTCGGGAGGTCATCATGCGGTAGGGTTCGTTTGTGCCCTTGGTCACGAGGTCGTCTATGAGCGTGCCGATATAGCCGTCGGAGCGCCTGAGTATC
The DNA here is from genome assembly GCA_945613045.1 of uncultured Clostridia bacterium. Taxonomy (GTDB): domain Bacteria; phylum Bacillota; class Clostridia; order Oscillospirales; family Oscillospiraceae; genus F23-B02. The sequence goes on from CALZAG010000119.1 coordinate 907, forward strand.
ATGGGCTCCTCGCCGCGCAGCTTCAGCGCCGCGTTCACGCCTGCGACAAAGCCCTGAGCGGCGGCCTCCTCGTAGCCCGACGAACCGTTGAACTGCCCCGCGCCGTACAGCCCGCGCACCTTTTTTGTCTCCAGCGTGGGATACAGCTCCGTGGGGTCGATGCAGTCGTATTCTATGGCGTAGGCGCAGCGGGTCATCTCGGCCCGCTCGAGCCCGGCGATGGTGTGCAGCAGCTCAAGCTGCACCTCCTCCGGAAGCGAGGAGGACAGGCCCTGGACATACAGCTCCTCCGTGTTGAGCCCCATGGGCTCGATGAAAAGCTGGTGCCGGGGCTTGTCACGGAAGGTCATTATCTTTGTCTCGATGCTCGGGCAGTAGCGCGGCCCGACACCCTCGATGACGCCCGAATATATGGGGCTGCGGTCGAGGTTATCGAGAATGATCTTGTGGGTGCGTTCGTTTGTATAGGTCAGCCAGCACACGGCCTTGTTCTCCGGCGGCGTGAGTGTGTCGAAGGAAAAGCCCTCGGGCTCTGCGTCCCCGGGCTGCAGCTCCATTTTGGAATAGTCGACGCTGCGGGCGTTTATTCGCGGCGGGGTGCCGGTCTTGAACCTGCGCATGGAAAGCCCCAGCTCCCGCAGACAGGCGGTGAGGCTCGTCGCGGCGGCAAGACCGTCGGGCCCGGAGGAGCGTATGACCTCGCCGACGATCGTCCTGCCGTCAAGATATGTGCCGCTGGCGATAACGACGGCTCTGCACTCGTACACCGCGCCCGTGTGGGTGGTTACGGAGCACACCGCGCCGTCGGAGACGCCTATCTCCACGACCTCGGCCTGCTTCGTGCGCAGATTCTCCTGCCGCTCGAGGGTCTGCTTCATGACCTCCTGATAGCGCCGGCGGTCGGCCTGAGCGCGCAGGGAGTGCACGGCAGGCCCTTTTCCGCGGTTGAGCATACGGTACTGGATGCAGGCCTTGTCGGCCGCCCTGCCCATCTCGCCGCCGAGCGCGTCAAGCTCCCGCACGAGATGCCCCTTGCCCGTTCCGCCGATGGCGGGGTTGCAGGGCATATTGCCCACGCTGTCAAGGTTTATGGCAAAGCAGACGGTGTCAAGCCCCATACGGGCTGCCGCCAGAGCCGCCTCGATGCCCGCGTGTCCCGCGCCGATGACCGCAATATCGCATTTTCCTGCTGAGTATTTAATCAATTTCGTTCACCTTAATACCGTACATAATGATAAGCGTGCCGTTTCTGACGGATATCTCCGCCTGAGAGCAGTCAAAGCTGTTGCTGACCCCGAGCGGGAAGTCCGAGCCGAGCACCGCGTCGGAAAGCTCGTATTTAAGCCCCCTGAGCGACACACCCTCGGCCTTTCCGTCAAGGCAGAACACTGAAACGTCCCCCTCGCCCTCAAGACGCAGGGAAGCGTTTTTCACCGCCGTCCAGACATATTCCTCGCCGAACAGCCAGCCCCTGGCGCCCCTGTTTGCAAGATAAAGCAGGGACTGAAGGTTTGCGATGCTGTGATCCGGACGCTTACCGCCCAGCCCGCCGTAGATATAAAAGCGGCGGTAGCCCTTCTCAAGCCCGAGCTTCAGGGCGTACACGGTGTCGGTGTCGTCCTTTTCCACGGGCAGCTCCAGTACGGGGACGTGCTTAGGCGCCCCGCCGAGGGAATCAAAATCGCCGAGGACGAGATCGGGTATGATATTGTTGTCGCGGCAGTAATTATAGCCCGCGTCCGCGGCGATAACATAATCGCTGTCGTCGGGAGCTTCACGCAGGCCGTAAAAATCCCCCGCGCCTATGATATAGCATTCATGTCCGTTCATATCCGCCTCCTGAAATATCATTCGGGATATTATAACGAATAATAACACATTGTCGAAGAAAATGAAAGATACTATTGTTAACCTATGATATGTATGATATACTGACAAATACAGAGAAAAGGAGGATAGATATGGCAGTTTTTTCAATAGCTTTTTGGCTTCTGACCCTGGTGGCGATGATCAAGGTGTTCATTAAGATGGGCTATGCCGGCTGGGAAGCGATCGTTCCGCTGTATAATGCGTATATCCTGTTCAAGGAGCTGTACGGCAGCGGCTGGAAGATGCTTCTCACGCTCATACCGCTTTACAACATCTATGTTATCATTAAGTTTTACCTCGACCTTGCCCACGCGTTCGGGAAAACGACCGGCTTCGGCATAGGAATCTTATTCCTGACGCCGATATTTATGTGCATCCTCGGCTTTGATGACAGCACATTTACAAGCCCCGTGACCGAGTGACAGAAAAAGACCGGAGAAATTCTTCGGTCTTTTTTCGCGCCTGAGCGCTTGAATTGTTTGACTTGCACATTCCGCTGTGATATTATGTAAAGCGATAAATTATGCAATGGAGGTACAAGTATGGCAGATAATCCAGTATTTGACCCCAAAAAACTGCTCGGAAGCGACATTGCAAAGTATGAACCGGCGCAGCTTTTGGAACTAATAAAAAAGCTTTGCAAGATAGCGGCCTCGGAGTGCGGTGAAAACGGTTTCAGAGGCGGCTTCCGCCCGGGCAATATATATATCGCGGATGACGGACGCGTTGCCGTCGGACCGGCAGGTAAAGCCGGGGAAGAGGGCTGGACCAAGGTGGAGCTTGAGTTCATGGCGCCGGAGATGTTCTGGAACGGTGAAAAAGGCCCGGCCGCGGATGTTTATTCCATTGGCCTTGTTATGTACGCGGGTCTCAACGGAGGGCGTCTGCCGTTCCTGCCGGCGAACGATGAGCCCACCGCCGAGGAGCGGGTGAATGCCCTGCGTACCCGCATGAACGGCAGCATACCGCCGGTACCGGAGGGTGTTGATGAAAAGCTTGCGGCGATTATCAGGCGAGCTCTCGCCTTTGATGTCCGGAAAAGATATGAAAACAGCACGCAGCTGCTGAAGGCACTGTGGGATTACTGCGGCGACGAGCCTGAGGAACTGCCGGAGAGAGCGGAGCCCCCCGCAACAGTGACGGTAAAGGAGCCCGAGCCAAAACCGGAACCCGAACCGGATAAAAAACCGCTGCCCGAGAAAAAGCCCGAGACGCCCAAAAAACCTGCTGAGGAACGCAGGATTGAGCCGGAGGTAAAGCCGGAAATGCCCGCAAAGCCTTCGATGAACATACATCAGAGGCGATCGGCCGCGGTCTCCTGCGTCACGCTTGCCGTTATAGCCCTGCTGCTGACGGCCGCGGCCTTCGCGGGAAGCTACATAGAGCTGAGCCTTCCCGAGCCTGCCGTACCCACACCGGAGCCCACGGCGGCCGTTACCCCCGAGCCTACTCCTGATCCTACGCCTACGCCTACCCCTGAACCCACCACCACGCCTCAGCCCGAAAAGCATTACAGCCTTTATGTTGAGGACGTGAGCTGGGAGACGGCGGAGCAGAGGTGCATGACCCTCGGCGGCCATCTGGCGACGATAGGAAGCGCCGAGGATTACGCGAGGATTTGCGAGCTGCTTGAGAATACCGACGCACAGTATGTCTGGATCGGGTGCTACCGCAGCAGTGACGGCGCTATGAAGTGGACCGGCGGCGACAGCTCCGAATACTTCAACTGGGCCTCCGGCGAGCCGTCCTATTCCGACTCCTACGACGGCGCTGCCGAGGATTACGTCATGCTCGTAAAGCAGCCCGACGGCACATGGATGTACAATGACAGCAGAATGGACCCCATGGCGGATTACTCCCGCTTCTACAGCGGAAAGCTGGCGTATATCTGCCAGATAGGCTGATAATAAAGTCAATAAAAAATCAGCTGCCCCTGGGGCAGCTGATTTTTTGCGGGTATTGTGTATTTTGTGGTATCAGCCGAAGAAGCTGGTGATCTGAGCGTACAGAACGAAGGCCATGCCGATGGGGGTGATGACTTTGTAGCAGATATCGAAGAACACCTTGCCCCAGAACTTATGTCCGGAGGATTCGCACTCATCGACGATCATGTCGAGCTTCCATATCCAGCCTATCGCAAAGGCCATCACCATTG
>CALZAG010000120.1 GCA_945613045.1 uncultured Clostridia bacterium
TATATCCTGCGGTGTTATTCGAGATATTCCATTATCAAAATGACAGCGTCAATAATAATCCTGCACCCGTAGGGGCGGCCATTGGCCGTCCGCCTGTGAATGTTCACAGCAATGCGAATCAGTACGCGGGTGCAAAAGCGATAATTTCCATATCACCGGTCGGGCTGTCGCAAAAACGACGATTTCCATTCTCAATGCGAATCGCTTTCCGCCAGCCGCCGGGCGGACGAGCGATGCTCGCCCCTACGACCCTTGATTATTAACGGAACTGTCATTCAGACAATGGAAATATACCGATTTCCTCCGCAGGATATAATCGGGATACCGCAAAAACGAAACGCATTATTCTAATTCGGATCGCTCTCCGTCAGCCGACGGCTCTGTCTCCTCCTTGTCGGTGGGGGCGATGGATATGACCTTCGCGCCGTCGGAAAGGCGCATGACGCGCACGCCCTGCGTGCTTCTGGAAAGCAGGCTTATGCTGCCGACGTCCATGCGGATTATCGTGCCGTCGTCGGATATGACCAGCAGGTCCTCCTCGCCGGAGACCACCGCCACGTCGGAGATCTTGCCCGTCTTTTCGGTGATGTTGTAGTTTTTAAGACCCATGCCGCCGCGGTTCTGGACGCTGTACTCGCCGACGTCGGTGCGCTTGCCGTAGCCGTTTTCGGTGATCGACAGCAGCGCCGTGCCCTCCGCCGCGATGGAGGCTCCTACGACGAAGTCGCCCTCGCGCAGACGTATGCCGCGCACGCCGACAGCGTCGCGTCCCATGGCGCGGGCGTCGGTCTCCTTGAAGCAGATGGCCATGCCCTCACGGGTGGCGATGAGTATCTTATCCTCGCCGCCGGTCTGAAGTACGGTCATGAGCTCGTCGCCCTCGTCGAGCGTCAGGGCGCGGATTCCGTTTGAGCGGATGTTTTTGAACGCCGACTGCGCGGTGCGCTTGACGGTGCCGTCGCGGGTGACGAACACAAGGTAGCTGTCCTCGCTTATGCCGCGTCCGGCTATCATCGCGCTGACCTTCTCGCCGGGGTCGATGGGTATGATGTTGACGATGTTCGAGCCGCGCGCGCTGCGTCCGGCCTCGGGGATGCGGTAGCCCTTGCGGACGTATACCTTGCCGAGGTTCGTGAAGAACAGTATGTTATCGTGCGTGGAGGCGGTGAACACGGTCTGGACATAGTCCTCCTCGCGGGTGGCCATGGCGCGCACGCCCTTGCCTCCGCGGCCCTGGGCGCGGTACTCGCTCACGGGCAGGCGCTTGATATAGCCGTTGTGTGTAAGGGTGTAAACGCAGTCTTCTTCGTCGATGAGGTCTTCGAAGTCTATCTCGTCCTCGAGATCCTGTATCTCGGTGCGGCGCTCGTCGCCGTACTTGTCGCGGATGGCGATGAGCTCTTCGCGCAGCACGCCCTTTATCTTTTCGGGGTCGGCCAGCAGCTCTTTGAAGTAGGCGATCCTCTCCTCGAGCTCGCGGTATTCGTTCTCGAGCTTTTCGCGGTCGAGACCCTGCAGTGCCTTCAGGCGCATATCCAGTATCGCCTGAGCCTGCACCTCGGAAAGGCCGAAGCGCTCCATGAGGTTCTGCTTTGCGTTGTCGTAGCTGCTGCGGATGATGCGGATGACCTCGTCGATGTTATCCTGCGCGATGAGCAGGCCCTGCAGCAGATGGGCGCGCTCCTCGGCCTTGCGGAGGTCGTACTTCGTCCTGCGCACGATGAGCTCCTCCTGGAAGGCGAGGTACTCGTCGATGATGTGGCGCAGGTTGAGTATCTTAGGCTGGGTCTGGTTGTTGACCAGCGCCAGCATATTTATCGAGAAGGAGGTCTGAAGCTGGGTCTGGGTGAGCAGGCGGTTGAGCACCACCTGCGGGTTTGCGTCGCGCTTGAGCTCTATTACGATGCGCATACCGTTGCGGTCTGTCTCGTCGCGCAGGTCGGAAATGCCCTCGATGCGCTTATCGCGCACGTTGTCCGCTATCGCGGCGATGAGCTGGCGCTTATTGACCTGATACGGAAGCTCCGTGACGATTATACGCGTTCTGTCCTTGCCGAATTCCTCAAATTCCGTGCGGGCGCGGACGATGACCTTGCCGCGGCCGGTGGCGTAGGCCTGGCGTATGCCGCTGCGGCCCATGATGATGCCCCGCGTGGGGAAGTCGGGGCCCGTGACGTGCTGCAGCAGCTCGTTCATCGTGGCCTCGGGGTTATCCAGCACGCAGACGCAGGCGTTTATGACCTCGGTGAGGTTGTGCGGCGGGATATTGGTCGCCATGCCGACGGCGATGCCGCTCGAGCCGTTGACCAGAAGGTTGGGGAAGCGGGAGGGCAGCACCAGCGGCTCCTGCCGCGTCTCGTCAAAGTTTGGCAGGTAATCGACGGTCTCCTTGTCGATATCGCGCAGCATCTCGTCGGCCATTCGCGCCATTCTCGCCTCGGTGTAACGGTAGGCGGCCGGAGGGTCGCCGTCGACGGAGCCGAAGTTGCCGTGGCCGTCGATGAGCGGGTAGCGCATGGAGAAGTCCTGCGCGAGCCTGACCAGCGCGTCGTAGACCGATGCGTCGCCGTGGGGGTGGTAGCGGCCGAGCACGTCGCCGACGGCGGTGGCACACTTGCGGAAGGGCCTGTCGTGCGTGAGGTTATCCTCGTACATCGCGTAGAGTATCCTGCGGTGCACGGGCTTGAGGCCGTCGCGCACGTCGGGCAGGGCGCGGCCGACGATAACGCTCATCGCGTATTCTATATAGCTTGTTTTCATCTCCCTGACAAGCTCGGAGCTGACTATCGTCTGCTCGGGAAAGGCTATGTCCTCGGGTCTGTAATCTTTATTCTTGCTGGCCATTACATTACCTCTTCAAATCACTCAGAAATCGAGATTGACCGCGTATTTGGCGTTTTCCTCAATGAAGGCCTTGCGCGGCTCGACCTGCTCGCCCATGAGGATGGTGAATATCTCGTCGGCCTTGACCGCGTCCTCAAGGCAGATGCGGCGCAGGGTGCGCGTCTCGGGATTCATGGTGGTCTCCCACAGCTCGTGCGGGTCCATTTCGCCCAGGCCCTTGAAGCGGGAGATATCCACCTTCGCGTTGGGGTTATCCCCGCGCAGCTCCGCCGAAACGCGGTCGCGCTCCTCGTCGGAGAAGGCGACGCGGGTGGTCTTGCCGCGGGTGAGCTTATACAGCGGCGGCACCGCCGAATACACATAGCCCTGCTCGATGAGCGGGCGCATGAAGCGGAAGAAGAAGGTCAGCATCAGCGTTCTGATATGCGCGCCGTCAACGTCGGCATCGGCCATGATGACGATCTTGTGATAGCGCAGCTTATTGACGTCGAACTCGTCGCCTATGCCGGCGCCGAGCGCGGTTATGACCGGCGCGAGCTTGTCGTTGCCGTAGACCTTGTCGGCGCGGGCCTTTTCCACGTTCAGCATCTTGCCCCAGAGCGGGAGTATCGCCTGGAAGCGCGAGTCGCGCCCCTGCGTAGCCGAGCCGCCTGCCGAGTCGCCCTCGACGATGTAAAGCTCGGTGAGCGAAGCGTCGCGCTCGTTGCAGTCGCGCAGCTTGTCGGGCATCTGACCCGACTCAAGCCCGGTCTTGCGGCGCACGCTCTCACGCGCCTTGCGCGCGGCCTCGCGCGCCCTCGAGGCGGTCATGGCCTTGTCGAGTATCGCCTTGCCGACGGCGGGGTTTTCCTCAAGGAACTGCTCCAGCTTGTCCGACACGACGGAATCGACCAGCGTGCGCATCTCGGAGTTGCCGAGCTTTGCCTTGGTCTGACCCTCGAACTGAGGCTCGGTGAGCTTGACCGAGATTATCGCGGTCATGCCCTCGCGGCAGTCCTCGCCGGAGAGCTTATCGTCGTTTTTGAGTATGCCGACCTTAGTGCCGTAGGCGTTGAGAACGCGGGTGAGCGCGGCGCGGAAGCCGGTCTCGTGCATGCCGCCCTCGGGCGTGTGGATGTTGTTTGCAAAGGAAACGATGACCTCGTTGTAGCTGTCGTTATACTGCAGAGCGATCTCCGCCTCGGAGTCGGATCTCTCGCCCTTCATGTAGATGACCTCGCTGTGCAGGGGGGTCTTGTTCTGGTTTATATACGAAACGAACTCGCGGATGCCGCCGGCGTAGCACATCTCGTCCTTCTGCTCCTTTCCGGGGCGCCTGTCCTCGGTGGAGATGTAAAGCCCGCCGTTTAAAAACGCCTGCTCGCGCATGCGGGTGTGCAGGGTCTCGTAGTCGTACACGGTCTCGTCGAACATCTCGGGGTCGGGCTTGAAGCGCACGGTCGTGCCGCTGCGGTCTGTCTCGCCGACTATCTTCATCTCCTGCGTGATGTTGCCGCGGGAGAACTTCATCTCGTATATCTTGCCGTTTTTGTGGACGTGCACGACGAGCCACTCGCTCATTGCGTTGACGACAGACGCGCCGACGCCGTGCAGGCCGCCGGAGACCTTGTATCCGCCGCCGCCGAACTTGCCGCCGGCGTGCAGCACGGTGAAAACGACCTCAAGGGCGCTCTTGCCGGTCTGCTCCTGAATATCGACCGGGATGCCGCGGCCGTTATCGCGCACGCAGATAACGTCGCCGGGCTCGATGATGACCTCTATCCGGTCGCAGTAGCCGGCCAGAGCCTCGTCGATGGAGTTATCCACGATCTCGTATACAAGGTGATGCAGACCCGACGCCGAGGTCGAGCCTATATACATACCCGGGCGCTTGCGGACTGCCTCCAGCCCCTCCAGCACCTGGATCTTCGACGCATCATATTCCTGCGTTACTTTTTCATTGATATCCGCCATGTTTTTCCTCTCGTTTTTTAAGCTCAATAGTTTTTATTTCCGGTATCCCGACCGGTAACAATGGTTATATTCTTTTTTGCACTCGCGCTCTT
>CALZAG010000121.1 GCA_945613045.1 uncultured Clostridia bacterium
CTTCGGGGGGCTCGCTGCTCAGGCCGGCGGTGAATTCGATCGCGTCGGCGATGCGGCGGCAGGCGCTGCCGTCGCCGTAAGGATTGACGGCGCGGGCCATGCGCTCATACGCGGCCTTATCGTCAAGAAGCTCGATCGCGTCGCGCAGGACAGCGGCCTTATCGACGCCCGAGAGCCTGACCGTACCCGCGGCGACGGCCTCGGGGCGCTCGGTCTCGCGGCGAAGCACCAGAACGGGCTTGCCCAGCGCGGGCGCCTCCTCCTGGATGCCGCCGGAGTCGGTCATGACCATGTAGCTGCGGCTCATGAGCCTGTGCATATCCATGGCGTCGAGCGGCTCGATAAGGTGCACGTTTCGGAGCCCGTCGAGGATGCCGTGGGCGGCCTCGCGGACGATGGGTGAAAGATGGACGGGGTACACGATCTCGATATCGCTCTTACGCTCGGCAAGCTCGCGCACGGCCGAGAAGATATTTCTCATCGGCTCGCCGTAGTTTTCCCTGCGGTGGCAGGTCATGGCGACGACCCGCTTTGAAAAGTCGAGCGCTTTAAGCTCGGGGGAGGAAAACTCCCCGTTTCCGACGGTGTATTTCATCGCGTCGATGACCGTGTTGCCGGTGACGAAGATATCGCCCGTCACGGCTTCGCGGCGCAGGTTTTCCGCGTTCTTAGCGGTGGGCGCGAAGTGCAGCGTGGCGAGTCTTCCGACAAGGCAGCGGTTCATCTCCTCGGGGAAGGGGCTGTAGCGGTCGTATGTACGCAGGCCGGCCTCGACGTGGCCCACGGGGATTTTAGCGTAAAACGCGGCGAGCGCCGCGGAAAAGGTCGTGCTGGTGTCGCCGTGGACAAGCACGAGGTCGGGCCTTGCCTCGGCAAAGCATGCCTCAAGCCCCTTCAGGGCCTTGGTGGTGACGTCGGTGAGGGTCTGGTTCCTGCCCATGATGTTCAGGTCGAAGTCCGCCTCCAGGCCGAAGCAGCGCATCACCGAGTCGAGCATTTCCCTGTGCTGCGCCGTGACGCAGATAAGGCTTTCAATATTCTCACGTCCGCCCAGCTCAAGCGCCAGCGGGGCCATTTTTATGGCCTCCGGCCTTGTGCCGAAAACGGACATTACCTTGAGCTTACTCACTTTTTCCCTCGCTTTCCTCCCCGGTCTCCGGCTCATGGTGCGGGGTGTGCAGACTGCTGTTGTGCCGGAACACGAACAGCCAGATGCAGACGGCGATGGCAAAGGCGACGGTCGCCAGAACTATTCTCACGATGCCCGAGGAGGTCAGCACCACCGTCGTCAGGCCGAGGATCGCGGACACCGCGTACAGCACCGCGACGGCCTGCTTCTGGCTCAGGCCCATGTCCAGCAGCTTGTGGTGGAAGTGGCCGCGGTCGGCATGGAAGGGGCTCTGCCCGTGGAGGATGCGGCGGGTGAAGGCGAATATCGTGTCCGAAAGCGGCACCGCCAGCGCGAGCACCGGCAGGATGAAGGTTACGATGGCGTAGAATTTGAACATACCGATGACCGAGGCCGTGGCGAGGATATAGCCCAGCAGCAGGGCGCCGGTATCGCCCATGAATATCTTCGCGGGGTTGAGATTATACGGTATGAAGCCGAGACAGCCGCCGCACAGGGCGGCCAGTATGACCGCGACGTTGCTGTTCGCGTCGGAGACCAGCATGGAAACCACCAGCATCGACAGCGAGGCGATCGCGGACACGCCGCAGGCGAGGCCGTCGAGCCCGTCGATCAGGTTAACGGAGTTTGTCACGCCGACGATCCAGAGTATAGTTACCGGCACCGCGAGGATGCCGACGGTTATGGCCTGCTCGCCGGTTATCAGCAGCGGGTTTGAAACGACGTTTATGATGACACCCGACAGCACCGCGATGACCGCGGCGACTATCTGCACGCAGAATTTCAGCCATGCGTTGAGGTTCATCACGTCGTCGATGGCTCCCACCACGACGATGAGTATCGCGCCGAGCAGGATGCCGCGCACCTGCGGGGTGATGTTGGCGAAAAGCAGAACCGAAAGCAGGAAGCCGAGGAAGATGGCAAGCCCGCCCATGCGCGGTATCGGGTGGCTGTGGATATGCCTCTTCTTGTCGGGAACGTCTATCGCGCCCACCTGCTTTGCAAAGGAGCGCACGACCGGCGTTGCGACAAAGGATATCACAAAGGCGACGGCAAGAGCAAATATTATGTTCTTCCAGACGGCTACATTGAAATCGACCATTTTTATATCTCCGGGGTAATGTTATTTAAATTTAAAAAGGCTTTTCCACAAGGCCGACCTTTTTATAGACCTTACGGAGCGTCCTGCGGGCGATGAAGCTCGCCTTCTGGGCGCCCTCGGTGTACACCTTCTGCAGATACGCCTTGTCGGCAAGCAGGCGGCCCGCCTCCTCCCGGATGGGCCGGAGCGTCTCGATAACTGCCTCGCCCACGGCGGGCTTGAACACGCCGTAGCCGGCTCCGGCAAACTCGCGCTCTATCTCCCCGAGGCTCCTGCCGGTGACGGCGGAGTAGATATTCATAAGGTTTGAAACGCCGGGCTTGTTCTCCGGATCGAAGCGCACGCAGTTTTCCGTGTCCGAATCGGTCACGGCGCGCTTGAACTTGCGGGCGATGTCCTCGGGCTTTTCCATGAGAAAGACGCAGCCGTTGGGGTCGGACTTGCTCATTTTGGAGCCGGGATTGCCGAGCCCCATGACCCTTGCTCCGGCCTTGGGGATATACGCCTCGGGCACCTTGAACACCTCGCCGTAGATGTTGTTGAAGCGGACGGCGATATCGCGGGTCAGCTCGCAGTGCTGGCGCTGATCCTCGCCGACGGGGACGTAGTCGGCCTGATACAGCAGGATATCCGCCGCCATGAGGCTGGGATAGGTGAACAGGCCGCCGTTTATGTTGTCGGCGTTCTTGGCGCTCTTGTCCTTGAACTGGGTCATGCGGCTCAGCTCGCCGAACATGGTGTAGCAGTTGAGGATCCAGCCCAGCTCCGCGTGCTCGTGGACGTGGCTCTGGATGAACAGGGTGTTCTTCTCCGGATCGAGGCCGCAGGCGATATACTGTGCAAGCTGCTCGAGCGAGCGGCGGCGCAGCTCCGCGGGATTCTGCCGCACGGTGAGGGTGTGCAGGTCGGCCATGAAGTAGTAGCAGTCAAACTCATCGGCCCGCGCGCCCCAGTTCTTGACCGCGCCCAGATAGTTGCCCAGATGCAGGTCGCCGGAGGGCTGGATGCCCGAGAGCATTATTTTTTTCTTTATTTCGTTTTCCATGGATGCACGCTCCTGTTTATACAGATTATTGCTGAATTAGTATTTTACCATTTTAACTGTCACTTGACAACAAGGAAAATCCAAATTACACTGTTAACATAGATTATTTTGGAGGAACAGCATGAAAGACATGAAATGGTTCGAGGAGCAGGAGGCGCGCATACCCAGGGGCGGGGTACGCACCCGCTTTGCCCCCAGCCCCACGGGATATATGCACGTCGGAAATCTCAGAACAGCCCTGTACACCTGGCTCATCGCCCGCCATAACGGCGGAAAATTCATCCTGCGCATCGAGGACACCGACCAGGGCCGCTATGTCGACGGCGCGGTCGAGGTCATCTACCGCACGCTTAACGAATGCGGCCTTGACCACGACGAGGGTCCCGATGTCGGCGGCCCCGTGGGCCCGTATATCCAGACTGAGCGCCGCGGGCTGTATAAGGAATACGCCGAGCTTCTTATAGAAAAGGGCTGCGCCTATCGCTGCTTCTGCGAAAAGACAGAGGATGAGGGCGAGGGCTTCGAGAAGGCCGCCGACCCCTGCCGCGGCATGAGCCGTGCCGAAAGCGACGCGCGCGCCGCGAACGGGGAGCCCTTCGTCATCCGCCAGAAGATACCCGAGGACGGCTCTACCACCTTCCATGACGAGATATTCGGCGATATCACCGTTGAGAACAAGACCCTTGACGATCAGGTGCTCATAAAGCGCGACGGTCTGCCGACCTACAACTTCGCAAACGTCGTTGACGACCACCTCATGGGCATCACCCACGTCGTGCGCGGCTCGGAGTATCTGTCCTCCTCGCCCAAGTACAATCTGCTGTACGAGAGCTTCGGCTGGCCCGTGCCCGCCTACGTCCACTGCTCGCCCGTCATGCGCGATGCGCACAACAAGATGAGCAAGCGTCACGGCGACCCCTCCTATGAGGACCTCATCGCGCAGGGCTATCTCACGGACGCGGTGGTCAACTACGTCGCCCTGCTGGGCTGGAGCCCCGGCGGTGAACGGGAGATATACTCCCTGCCCGAGCTTGCCGAAATTTTCGACATAAAGGGCATATCCAAGTCGCCCGCCATCTTCGACATTGAAAAGCTTAAATACTTCAACAGCGAATATATCCGCGCCATGAGCCCCGAGGCCTTTGCCAAGGCAGCCGAGCCCTTCATCCGTCAGGCGGTGAAAAATCCCGCGCTTGACGCCGCGGCGATAGCCGCCCTGCTCCAGCAGAGGACGGAGGTGCTCACCGACATCCCCGAAAAGCTCGACTTTTTCGACGCTCTTCCCGATTACGACACGGCGCTGTACGTCCACAAAAAGTCCAAGACCGACGAGGCCGGCTCTCTTGAGACGCTCGGCAAAATGCTCCCCGTGTTCGAGGCGATTGAGGACTGGAACGACGAGAGCATCCTCGCCGCGATGACCGGCATGGCGGAAGCGTGCGGGTGCAAGAACGCCAAGATAATGTGGCCGGTGCGCATCGCCGTCGCAGGCAAGGCGGTAACGCCCGGCGGCGCGGTCGAGATCTGCCGCATCCTCGGCAAGGACGAGACTCTGCGCAGAATACGCGTCGGCATCGAAAAGCTGAGCAAATAA
>CALZAG010000122.1 GCA_945613045.1 uncultured Clostridia bacterium
CTTTCTCTACCTGCTTCACTCAACAAATCGAGGTACGCACCGACCTGCGTACCCCGATTCGTTGCAGGAGAATATCAGCTTTTTCTCGTTCTCAGCTCTGCAATAAAGGCGGGAAGGAATTTTTTGTAGTCGGATACTATGCCATAGTGGGCGTAGTCGAAAATGGGCGCATCCTCGGACTGGTTAATTGCCACGATGCACTTTGAATTCTGCATGCCCAGCAGATACTGCACAGAACCCGAGATCGCGATATTGAATATCAAGTCGGGCTTTACGGTAATGCCGCTCTGACCAAGCTGCTTCTCATGAGGAAGCCAGCCGTTGTCAACCAAAGGCCTGGAGGAGGCTACCTGGCCGTCGAGAAGCTCTGCCAGCTCCTCGAGCATTGCGAGGTCTTCCTGTACCTTGATGCCTCTGCCGCCTGCAATGACGACCTTCTCATCGGTGAGCTGTCTGCCGAGGTTTTCAATGGGCTTGCGCTCGATAACCTCGTAATCGGCATCGGCTTCGACTTCGATGTTTTCCACGGAGAGGATGCCCTTTGCGCCTTTTACGGGTGCGAGAGGCTCGCAGATGCCTGCGTGAACAGTCGCCATCTGAGGTCTGCACTCGGGAATGGTGATCTGTGCAAGGATCTTGCCGCCGTAGGCAGGAGTGGTCTGATAGAACATTCCGTCCTCGTCAAAGCCGAGGTTTATGGCGTCTGCTGTAAGTCCCGTCTTGAGGCTTATCATAAGTCTGGGCGCCAAATCTCTGCCCAACGCCGTTGCGCCGTAGATGAGAATGGAAGGCTTATGCTTTTCAACGAGCTGCGTAAGTGCCGCCTGATAAGGTCTGGCGCTGTACTGAGCCAGTGCCTCGCTCTCTGCAAGGATGACCTCGTCTGCGCCGTACTCAAACAGAGTATCCGCAAGAGAGGCAACGTTATTGCCCAGCAGGACTGCGCTTATCTTTTCACCGCTGAACTTCTGAAGCTCCTTTGATTTGGCGATGAGCTCAAATACCGTGGGATGAAGTACGCCGAATTCCTGTTCGGCGAAGATCCATATGCCCTTGTAATCTTCTTTTGCCATAGCTGCGCCTCCTCAGATAAGATGGTCTGCTTCGAGAGCATCGGCGAGTGCCTTTGCCGCATCCGCAGCCTCGCCGCCGAAGTAAACTGCCTTGCCCTCGCGCTTGGGGGGCTCTACCACACGCTTGGTGGCGGAGGGGGAACCCTTCATGCCGGTGCAAGCTGTGTCAGCCCCGAGGTCTGCCGCTGTCCATGTGTACTTGGGCTTCTTCTGCGCCTTCATGATGTTTATGGGAGTTGCATATCTCGGCTTGTTTATATCGCCGCAGACGGTGATCGCCGCGGGAAGCTTTGCGCGTACTCGCTGTACATCCGTGCCGAGAATGCGATTGCAGGTTACCCAGCCGTCCTCGACCTCAACGGAGGATGCGAGAGTGACCTGGGGAATACCAAGCTGTGCTGCGGTAGCGGGGCCAGTCTGTGCGGTGTCGCCGTCAACTGCGTGCTTGCCGAAGAGAAGGAGGTCATAGTCTCCTATCTTTTCCGCTGCCTTTGCCAGTGTATAGGAGGTCGCGAGGGTATCTGCGCCGCCGAAGGCACGGTCAGAGAGGAGATATGCCTCATCGCAGCCCATGCCGAGTGCCTTTTTAAGTGCGTCCATAGACTGGGGAGGTCCCATGCTTATCGCGCATACCGTACCGCCATGCTTAGCCTTTAAGCGAAGTGCCTCCTCGACCGCATTTGCATCGAGAGGGTTAAGCATACTCTTGACTCCCTCACGGCGAAGGTTGCCGGTTTTGGGATCAAGCTTGACGTCATCGGTATCGGGTACCTGCTTGACAAATACAAGTATTTTCATGCCTTACTTTACTCCCATCCAGCCGGAGATGACCATCTTCTGAACCTCGCTGGTGCCCTCGTAGATCTCGGTGACCTTTGCGTCGCGCATCATGCGTTCAACGGGATAATCCTTGGTGTAGCCGTAGCCGCCGAAGAGCTGAACAGCGCGGTTGGTGACATAGGAAGCTGTCTCGGCTGCGTAGAGCTTTGCCATTGCCGCAAGATGAGTGTAGGGCTCGCCGTTCTGCTCGGCTGCTGCTGCACGCCATACGAGGAGACGGGCTGCGTCGGTCTTGGTCTGCATATCGGCAAGAGTGAACTGGGTGTTCTGGAAACGGGAGATGGTGCGTCCGAACTGAACGCGCTGATTAACGTACTTTACAGCCTCGTCGATAGCGCCCTGAGCGATACCGACAGCCTGTGCCGCAACACCGATACGGCCGCCGTCGAGGGTTGCCATGGCGATCTTGAAGCCCTTGCCTTCCTGACCGAGGAGGTTTTCCTTGGGAACCTTGACGTTGTCGAAAATGAGCTCGCAGGTAGCGGATGCGCGAAGACCCATCTTATTCTCAGGCTTCGAGATGGAGAAGCCCTCCAGACCTCTCTCGAGGATGAAGGCGCTGATGCCTCTGGTGCCCTGCTCCTTGTCGGTCATGGCGAAAACGATGAAAACGTCGGCTGCGCTGGCATTGGTGATGAAGATCTTGCTGCCGTTTAATACATAGTGATCACCGTCAAGAACTGCGGTGCTCTTCTGCATGGATGCATCGGTACCGGCGCTGGGCTCGGTGAGCGCGAAGGCGCCGAGCTTTTCGCCTGCTGCGAGAGGAGCAAGGTACTTTGCCTTCTGCTCTTCGGTACCGAACTTCATGATGGGCCAGCAGCACAGAGATGTGTGTGCCGAGAGAATGATAGAGGTGGTGGCGCAAACCTTTGCCAGCTCCTCAACCGCCAGAACATAGCCGATCTGATCGACACCTGCGCCGCCCAGCTCCTCGGGAATGGGCAGACCCATCATGCCCATCTCAGCCATCTTCTTTACGGTCTCGATGGGGAAACGCTCGGTCTCGTCTATTTCCTTTGCAAGAGGCTTTACTTCGTTCTCTGCAAATTCCTTAAAGCTTGCCTGAAGTTCAAGATGCTCTGTATCAAGTTTAAACATAGTAATACTTTCCTTTCAAATTGGTAGACCTGAACGTCAATTCAGTTTTTTGCTTAAAATTTTTTACCGACGGACATTCAGCTGTTTTCACATATGCACTTCCACACCTCCGGAGGAACATAGGACGAGACATCCTTGCCGAAATAATGCAGCTCTTTGACCATTGAGGAGGATATGCCGGGCGTGTCCGAACGGAAATAAATGGTCTCCATGCTCGGGCTGACAAGCTTGTTTACCTCAGCCACGTTTTCCTCATAGTTATAGTCCAGATTATTTCTCAGACCACGGATGAAACAGTCTATCCCTTTCTCGCTGCAGTACTCGGCAACGAGAGTGGTGCATATTTCTACTGTGCAGTTTGTGATATTGTCGCGCGCAAGGGCAGCGCGTATGGCTGCTGCCATCATTTCCGCAGGATATGTACGTTTTTTTGCCGTATTTACTGCGATAACAATATACAGCGTGTCAAAAAGACGGCTGGCCCTGCGCACGATATCATGATGTCCGTTGGTATAGCAGTCAAAGCTGCCTGCATATACCGCATTCATATTTTATTTTTCCATAAATTCCAAAAGCTCTTTTACGAACGCATCCTCATTGTCGAGCATACAGCCGTGACCGCCGTTGATGACAGTCTCCTGATAGAAGCCGCCGTTTGCCTTGTACTTATCCAGCACGAAGCGGGTCTGCTTCAGCATGGGCTGAGGCGGGCACACATCCGCTCCGGGCCATCCAGGTACGGCACCGATCTGACCGAGATATGCCAGATCGCAGAGGCTCGTATCGGACACCATGATGTCCTGAGCACCGCGTATCCAGAGTATATCGGGCTTGTTTTCAATATCGGCGAGACCGGAGAGATCGCAGAAGTTTGGCGCCATCGTGTTGCACACACCGTCGTCACCTGCCGCGATAAAGGGCCATACCGGAGCGGCTGTTTTGCTGCCGGGGTACATTCCCTCACCGACGCGGGTGGTCATAACGCTGTCAATGAACATTTCCTTCAGTTCGGGTTCTATCTGGTACGGAGGAGCAACATACACTCCATCGATAGTCTGGGCAATGAAATCACGCTTGCCATCTAAAAGAGAGCTTATGAGCTGTGCGTTTGCGCAGCCGCCGCCGCTGCCAATACCCAGAGGCTCAAGCTTTTTCCCGTCTTCGTCATAAGTACCGCCGAAGCCGAAGGGAGAAAGTGGGGCCTGCAGGATGATCTTTTCGAGCTTATCGCTGTGGTCGATGGCGTACTGCATGGCAATGCCGCCGCCCATGGACCAGCCGAGAATGGAGAAGCTGTCCCAGCCTATGGTCTGCGCGAAGGCATCCACATCGTCAGAGAAGTCGCGCATACCGCGCTTTGCATCCACGGGCAGGGGCTCCGATTCGCCGAAGCAGCGCATATCGGGTGCGACCATTTCGAATTTTTCCTCCAACCGCTTCATAAGCGGGAGGTAAAACAGCGATGAGGATGCATTTCCGTGGATGAGCATGAGCCTGGGCTTACCGGACGTTCCGGCATGGTGATATGCCACGGTAAGGCGTGAGGTCTCTGCGATTTTTGTTTCAAAGAACATTGAAATTCCTCCGTTCATTTGTCTTTCTGCTTCAGAAAATCAAAATCCACTTCCACACGGAAATTCATACTCCGCACTTTTTCATGTGCCGGAATTGGCGAAGCGGAGATGTAGCCCGTGAACATACCGTGCTCGAGAACCTTCATTATCTCATCTGCCACCTGACCGAAATCCACAGGCTTTTCACTGAACATACAGTATTTCAGACCGACGAAGTTTGAAATACCCATCAGTGCATAGG
>CALZAG010000123.1 GCA_945613045.1 uncultured Clostridia bacterium
GCGGAGCTTTAAACAGTCGCTATTGCGTCAGATCGGCAGGTTTATATGTCAGAAGCTTTTTGAGCCTGTGGCTCAGGCAGCTTTTGGACACCGGCGGATATGACAGCTGCGCAAGGTCGGCAAGGCTGGCCTCGGGGTTTGCAAAGCGCAGCAGCGCCGCCTCCTGAAGCTTCTCGGGCAGGCTGTCAAGGCCGTAGAGCCTGTCGATACGGCGTATCGCCTCCATCTGCTCTGCCGCGGCGGCGACGACCTTGTCCGCGTTCGCCGAGTCGCAGTTTACCTTGCGGTTTATGCTGTTTTTCATGTCCTTTTCTATCTTGGCGCTCATCACATCCATGGCCGATATCGGCGCGCCGATGGTGGTGAGGAAGTCCTCAATATGCTCGCTTTTTTTGAAATACAGCAGGCGGTTGCCCTTGCGCTCGGCCTCCTTCGGTGAAAAGCCCATCTCCAGCAGCACGGAATACGCCTCACGGCTTACGCTGTAATGCGTGGTCGCAAGCTCAAGATGGTAGCGCTTTTCCGGATCCGTGACCGAGCCGCCGGCGAGAAACGCGCCGCGCACGAAGGACGCCTTGCAGCAGGGCTCCTCGATAACGCCGAAATTTATATGCAGCGAGGGGTTTTCCATGTCGTTGCCGAAGGTGTCGTAAATTATCTTTATCTTTTCCGGCTCGGTTATGGCGAAGCTGCTTTTTGCGCCGTCCGGGTCGGGCAGCCTGTCAAAGCCGACGCCGAAGGCTTTTTTGAACAAATGCGGCAGCCGCCCGGCAAATTCGGCGCAGGCAGTGCTTATGCGTATCTCCCGCGGCGAGAAGCTGCGGCAGTACAGCAAAACGCCGTAGGCCTCGGCGACGGCACAGCATTTGCGCTCGACCCGAGGCTCGCACAGCTCGCTCTTAACTTTTTGCGCAAAGGTTTTTTCCATCGTTTCTTCCTATCGCTGCAGCATTTTACGATGTCGATTTTGCGGTTGCCCGACCGGCAACACTGTACATTGTCGTATGTGTACTCGCGCTGTAAATGACAGGTCGGTTTACGACCTGCACCCGTAGGGGCGGCCATTGGCCGTCCGCCTGTGAAAATTCGCAGCTATGTGAAACAGAACGCGGATGCAAAATATATTATTGCCATTGTCACCGGTCGGGCTGACGCAGAAACGACAACCGCACATTCTTAACGCGGATTGGCCGTGCGCTTACACCGGCAGCCGCCGGGCGGACGAGCGATGCTCGCCCCTACGACCCGTGATTTTATACGGAAATGTCATTTAGAAATCGCAGATATACCGACTACTTCCGCAATACATAATCGGGCTGTCGCAAAAACGACGATTTCCATTCTCAATGCGAATCGGCCGTGCGCCGAGCACCGAATTGCCCGTCCGGCAGGACTATGATTTTGCGAGGTCGCGGTTTATGCTGACGACCGGCACGCCCATGCACTGCAAATGCCCCGCGAGGGCGGAGGCTATCGCCACGCTGCGGTGGCGGCCGCCGGTGCAGCCGATGGCGATGGTGAGACTGTACTTGCCCTCCTCAATGTAGTGAGGCAGCAGGTACTCTATCATGTCGGTCAGCTTGTCCATAAATATGTTGGCCTGCTCGAATTTGAAAACATAGTCACGCACATCCGCGTCCATCCCGCTGTGGAATTTGAGCTCCTCCACATAAAAGGGATTGGGCAGGAAGCGCACGTCGAACACGAGATCCGCGTCCAGCGGCATACCGTACTTGAAGCCGAAGGACACCACGTTGACCACGATCGACCTGTCGGTCGCGGAGTCGGAAAAATGCGTGTACAGCTCGTTGTGGAGCTGGCCGAGGGTCAGATGCGAGGTATTGACAATGTAGTCGGCTATATCCCGAATGGGGCGCAGCTGCTCCGACTCCTTGGCTATGGCGTCCTCTATGGAGCCCCCCACCTTGGCCGCGAGCGGATGCGGGCGGCGCGACTCCTTGTACCTCTTTATGATGACCTGCGGCTCGGCCTCCATGAACAGTATCTTATAGCCGAAGTCCATGGTCTTGAGCTGCTCAAGAGCGCTGAAAATATCCTTTATGCCGTTTTTCTCGCGCACGTCGGTGACGAGCGCGACCTTCTCGTAGCGTCCCTTCGTCGCGGCGCACAGCTCCGCGAATTTCGGGATGAGCGCTGCGGGCATATTGTCAACGCAGTAGTAATCAAGATCCTCTATTATATTCGCGGCCTGGCTCTTGCCGCCGCCGGACAGCCCCGTTATTATCAAAAACTCCATAAGCTCACCTCAGCTCGGTTCAACTTCTCCCTGTTCCTTCTCAGCGGCAGCGCGCGACTGTGCCGCCTCCTGCATCTGCTGCATAATGCTCTGCTTTCTCAGCCTCCAGTCGTCCACCAGCAGCATGCCCTTGGGGTAGATCCTGATCTCCGGCTCGAGGGTCACCTCCGTTTTCGCATAGACCTCGCGGCGGACGTGGTCCAGCAGAGCCACAACGTCGTCATAGGTGGCGCTGCCGGTGTTTACCGCAAAGCCCGCGTGCTTTTCGCTTATCTGCGCGCCGCCAACGGCGTAGCCCTTGAGGCCGCACTGGTCTATGAGAGCCGCGGCATAGCCGCCCACCGGGCGCTTGAAGGCGCTGCCCGCGGAGGGCATATCCAGAGGCTGGCTGTTTCTGCGCTTCTCGTTCATCTCCCGCATCCTCGCCGCGATGGCGTCCGGATCGTCGGGGGTGAGCCTGAACACGGTGCCCATGATGGCGCAGCTCACTCTTTCAAAATTACTGTGTCTATAGGCAAAGCCGCAGTCTTCGCCCTTGACCTCCGTCAGCGCCTGGTCGGGGATGTAATACACGACGACGCTCTCTACGACGTCCTTCATCTCCCCGCCGTAGGCGCCCGCGTTCATCAGTACGCCGCCGCCGACGGAGCCCGGAATGCCGGAGGCAAACTCCAGTCCGCTCAGCCCGTTTGTCTGCGCAAACTGCGCAAGCTTTGCAAGCGACACGCCCGCCTCGGCGTAGATCGTGTTCTCCTTCTCGCCCAGGCGTATTTTCTGGAGATTTTCCGTGCTTATGACCATGATGTCAAGCCCTTCCTCGGGAATGATGAGGTTCGTGCACTTGCCCACCATCAGGGGCGCGACATCGTTCATGTGCAGGTAAAACATCACCTTGGACATCTCGAAAATGTCCTTGGGCGCTGCGTAGGCCCTGACCTCGCCGCCGACCCTGAACGAGCAGTGCCCGCGCATGGACTCATGCTCGCGCAGGTCGAGCTTCGGCATCTCCTGCTTTATCTTCTCGATCGCTTTTTCCAAACTTTCCATGGCTGCTCCTTTAAATCATGCCTGAATCGACGGCAAAGTCGTGATTTGACGCAAGGGTCTCTGCGGCGTTATAGCCCATCTTCTTCTGGCGGTTGTTCATGGCCGCAAGCTCCAGTATGACCGCAAGGTTGCGCCCGGGCCCGACCGGTATCGTGATACTGGGGACCGTGACGCCGAGTATATCCTGGACCTCACTCGTGAGCCCCAGCCGGTCGTAGGCCTTGTTGTCGTCCCAGCGCTCCATGTTGACGACAAGGTCGATGGCGCCTTCGGGCTTTACAGAGCCCACGCCGTACAGGTGGCGCACGTCCACGACGCCGATGCCGCGCAGCTCCATGTAATAGCGTATGAGCTCCGGAGCCGTACCGACAAGGCTGTTTTTATTCACGCGGCGTATATCGACTGCGTCGTCGGCGATCAGCCTGTGGCCGCGCTTTATGAGCTCCAGCGCCGTCTCGCTCTTGCCGATGCCGGATTCGCCCGTCAAAAGCACGCCCTCGCCGTGGACCTCGACCAGCACGCCGTGCACTGTGGTTCGCGGCGCGAGGTGCGTGTGCAGGGAAACGATGACGTTGGCCATGAAATCCGAGGTGTCCTCCGTTGTCGTGAACACATTGCAGTCGTATTTTTCCGCCATCTCCAGGCACTCGGGAAACGCCACGGTATTATGGCATATCACCAGCGCCGCTATGTTGAGCTTCATTAGCTCCTCGAAGCAGTTCCTGCGCTCATCTGCGGTCTTGAGCTCCAGATATGTGCTCTCGACGCGGCCTATTATCTGCAATCTCTTGGGGTCAAAATAGTTGTAAAAGCCCGTGAGCTGGAGGGCTGGACGGTTGACGTCGGCCACGGTCAGGATGCGCGTATCGTAATCGGCGGAGGTATGCAGCGGCGTCAGGCCGAGCTCCTCCACTATGGTTCTGATCTTTACGGAATATTTACTTGCCATTGCAGCACTTCCTTTTATCATCTTATGCTATCTTATATCTACTTTATATTACCCTGCAAACCGTTATTTTGCAACGCTTTTCGGAGCCGCGAAAATTTTTCTTGCAATTGCGGTTACATTCTGTTATTATTAGAAAGCTGTCTGTGGTCAATCTCCATAGGCTGTTGTGCCCCGCGGAGGTTGATCCTTAAGACAAACACAAGCAAGGAGGTGCTTCAATTCATGGCAAAATGTCAGTTTTGCGACAAGGGCGTGTCTTTTGGTATCCAGGTCTCCCATTCCCACAGACGTTCCAATCGTACATGGAAGCCCAATGTGAAGCGCGTCAAGGCCATAGTGGACGGTAGTCCCAAGCACGTTTACGCATGCACTCGCTGCCTGCGCAGCGGCAAGGTCACCCGCGCTGTGTAATATTGATATTACCCGAAACAAGCTCGCCTTTTACGGCGAGCTTTTTTCGTTTTTTTCCTGTCGTTGCGACGCTTTGTGTGATCTCTATTGCCGACACACGACCGG
>CALZAG010000124.1 GCA_945613045.1 uncultured Clostridia bacterium
TTCTGGTGCTTATTTTGCATAAGCTGTTCTTACATTATCTAATTTTCAAGGTACACTTTTGCCCTTCCCGCTTTCGCGGTGAGCTTTTATATATTAGCAAATCATTCAGTACTTGTCAAGAACTTTTTTCAAATCTATTAAAGTTTTTACTTTCGCTCTTTTTCGTTCCTTTCCGACGTGCTCAGTTAGAATAGCACCGCACAGGACAATTGTCAAGACTTTTCCGACACTTTTTTGTTTCTTTTTTTAACCATTATCACGACGTCTGAATTACAGGCTTGTTGCCGGATACAATTGCCGAAATCCGCGCGAAAAACGGCCGCCTGAAATCAGCTCTCAGGCGGCCGCTCAAAGTCATTTCACCGTGTTCTCCAATACGCCGATCTCGTCTATCTCGCAGCGGATGACGTCCCCGCTTTCGAGGTACTTCTGCGTCTCCGGGCTCATTCCGAGGGCGACGCCGCTCGGAGTGCCGGTCGCGATGACTGTGCCGGCTTTCAGAGTCATGCCTGCGGACAGTTCCTCTATTATATAAGGTATGTCGAAGATCATCATGCGGGTATTGCTGTTCTGGCGGAGCTCGCCGTTGACATAGCATCGGATGCCGAGCTCGGGTCTGGAGCCGATACTCCCGGCAGTTGCGATGCAGGGGCCCATGGGAGTGAAATCATCAAGGCTTTTGCCGAAGTACCACTGCTTATGGCGAGTCTGAAGGTTGCGGGCGGAAACATCGTTGAGTATGGTATAGCCGAATATATAATCGCCCGCGTCCCCGGCCTTGACGTTCCTTGCGTCCCTGCCGATGATCACCGCAAGCTCGACTTCGTAGTCAAGACTGTCGCAGATATCAAAATGGCCGTCAATACTGTCATTCGGAGCTACAGCCCTCTGCAGGCGCTTTGCAAAATAAACCGCGTCGCCGCGCTGCACGTCGAACACAGCGTCGGCTTTTGTCGCCTCCTCGGCATGGTCACGGTAATTGAGGCCGAGACATATTACGTCCTGCCTCGGCACCGGGATGGGCGCTTCAAGCTTGACTTCCGCAAGGCTGAGCGTTTCCGGCTCCGCCGGCAGCTCCGGCAGCCTGCCGCCGAGCTCGTCAATGAATTCGTTCATGCTCTCAGCTCTGAAGCCGAGGCTTTTTGCGGGAACGACCGCTTTTTCATCCTCGGTCAGTATGCCGACCGCTTCACTGTTTTTATAATTATATGTAACGAATTTCACAGCGCATCACCTGAAAAACTGAGATATGAGCTTGCTGACAATGGGCACGGGCTCTTTCTTGTTGAAATACGCATTTCTCGCGCCGAGGAACGCCAGCACGATAAGCACCGCGGTGTTTATCTTCTTGAGCGGCTTGCCCAGGCCGGGCAGCACACCGACAGCTTCATTCATAATATGCGCGAGCAGCAGCAGACCCGCCTGCTTGGCGTGGTATTTTACAAGCTCGGAATCACGGCACTTTATGAGAGAATATATAAACACGGGGCCGATATAGCCGGCGGCCGCGAGCTCCTGCTCCCTGTACTCGCCGGTCATGCTGTCCGTCTCGTTCATATTGGAGCTTGCCTTATTAAAAGCGTCCTGCATATACCTGAAAATGGGGTCCACAGCGTCGCCGCCCTCGGGCTTCCAGCCGCAGGACAGGCAAACCCGCCCGCCTTCGGGTATATACGTTCCGCATACGGGGCATTTATTCATAATGCTTCACCTTTCTATGTACGGCGGTATACCGCCGCTCAGTAATTGACTTTATTTTATTATGAAGCAGATATCAAGTCAAGCGCAAAATATATGGCTGCCGATGGTGAGCATCTGGGGACGGGACCAGATCCATTTGCTTGTCGCCGTCGCTGGGTTGAAGTAATAGATTGCGCCGCCGGTGGGGTCGGAGCCGTTGAGCGCCTCGCGCGCGGCTCTGTAGGCACTGTCGGAGATCGGCTGGTCGAACTGTCCGTCGTCAAGGCAGGAGAATGCGCCCTTCTGATAGATAACGCCCGAAAGCGAATTCGGGAACGAGGGATGATCGATACGGTTGAGGACGACGGCTCCGACCGCCACCTGACCGACATACGGCTCTCCTCTTGCCTCCGCGGAAATGAGCCGCGCCAGCAGGTACACATCGCCGTCGGAGCCCGAGCCTGCGCTCGGTTTTTCATAGATGCCCAGAGCCGCGAGCGTCTTGTCACCTGCCTGGCCGTCAACGGCAAGACCGTTTGTGCGCTGGAAATACTTGACCGCGCTCTCGGTGCGGCTGCCGTATATTCCATCTATGGCGCCGTTGTAATAGCCCCAGCTTTTCAGGCGCGTCTGTATCTCGGTGACAGTAGCCCCCGTCGAGCCGCGCTTGTACAGTGCCGCGTCCGCCGACTGCGCAAGGGCGATTATCAGTATATTTACGGCAAATATCAGTGCGACCGCAAGAATGAGTTTTTTATGCTTGATGCTCAATGAAATCAGCTCCTAATCATTTTCCCTTATTTTGCCGCAAATAATATAATGTATGCAAAGAAAAAAATGCCTGAGCTTCGGCTCAGGCATTTTTTTGTGAGTTTGATTATCAGTTCTGGACCTTGATGATGTGGCGGGGGCAGATATCGGCGCAGTGGCCGCACTGTACGCACTTGGAAACATCGATCATGGCAAGATTATCCTTGACAGCGATAGCATCCGCGGGGCATTCGCGCTGGCACTTCATACAGCCGATGCAGCCGGCTTCACATATCTTGTTGACCGCAGCGCCCTTATCACGGCTGGAGCAGGCAACCTCAACGTGCTGATCGTAGGGAACGAGCCTTACGATCTTCTTGGGGCAGGCATTGACACACGCGCCGCAGCCGACGCACTTTTCGCGGTCAACCTTGGCAACGCCGTCAACGACGCTCATTGCGCCGAACTGGCAGGCGTCGGCACAGTTGCCCAGGCCGATGCAGGCGAAGCGGCAGTCCATATTGCTCTTGCCGCCGAACAGCATGGCCGCCTGGCAGTTCTTGGGTCCCTTGTAGTTGAAGCGCTTAACGGCGTGACCCTCGCTGCCGGAGCAGGGCACGAATGCGACCATTTTAACCGAGTCGCCGGCGGAAACACCCATGATCTCGCCGATCTTAGCAGCCGCCTCAGGGCCTGCCGCAACGCACTTGTTTACGGGAGCTTCACCTTTGGCAACCGCGGCGGCATAGCCGTCACAGCCGGGGAAGCCGCAGCCGCCGCAGTTGGCGCCGGCAAGGCACTCGCGGACAGCGGCCTGCTTGGGGTCTACTTCGACGTGGAATATCTTGGACGCAAACGCAAGGATAGCGCCGAAGATACCGCCGAGAACGCCGAGAACGATAACAGCATAAATTACAGATTCCATATCATCGTCCTCCTAATCAAAAGATCTTCATGCCGCTGAAGCCCATGAAGGCCAGAGCCAGCAGGGATGCGGTCACGAGGCAGATGGGGAAGCCTTCGAAGCTTTCGGGATACTCCGCAAACTCAACGCGCTCACGGACCGAGGCAAACAGGACGATCGCCAGCAGGAAGCCGAGACCGCCGGTGATGCCGTAAACGGTGGACTCGATGAAGTTGTAGTTGTTCTGAACGTTCAGAAGAACGACGCCGAGTACGGCGCAGTTGGTGGTGATAAGGGGCAGGTAAATGCCCAGTGCGGAATACAGGGAGGGTATCGACTTCTTCAGGAACATCTCAACGAACTGAACCAGCGCGGCGATGACCAGAATGAAGGTCAGGGTCTGGAGGAAGCCGAGGCTCAGTGGCTGAAGCACATAGTAGTCTACGACCCAGCAGATAGCGGAGGCAAGGCCCATAACGAAGGTTACCGCGAGACCCATGCCGACAGCAGTGTCGACCTTGCTCGAGCAGCCCAGGAAGGGGCAGCAGCCGAGGAACTGGGAGAAGATAAAGTTATTTATCAGGATGGCTCCCAGAGAAATGGAGAGGATACTTGTAAGCTGTTCCATTACTTAACGCCCTCCTTCTCTTTCTTTTCCTTTTTCTCCTTGGACTTGCGCAGAGCATACTGCATCACGGCGATCAGAACGCCGAGAGTGAGGAAGCCGCCGAAGGGCATGGTGAGCAGCTTTGCGCCGAACTCCTCGGGGAATATCTGCAGCCCGCTGCCGGTGCCGATGACACCGCCGACGGTGTTGATGAGACCCTTGCCGAAGGAGCCGGAGCCCAGGAATTCACGGATAATGCACATGATGGTCAGGACGATGGTGTAGCCCAGGCCCTGGAAGATACCGTCGAGTGCGGAGGCGCCGATAGTGTTCTTTGCGGCGAATGCCTCGGCGCGGCCGATTATGATGCAGTTAACGACGATCAGGGGGATGAACACGCCCAGCGACTCGCTCAGCGCAGGGATATAAGCCTGCAGTAGGAGGTCGACGATTGTGACGAAGCCCGCGATGATAACCACGAAAACTGCGATGCGGATGTCATTGGGGATGACCTTGCGCATTGCGGAAATAACGATGTTGCAGCAGGTCAGGATGACCAGAACGGATATACCCATGCCGATGCCGTTGAAGAGCATCGTGGTGATTGCCATGGTGGAGCACATACCGAGGAGCTGAACCAGAACGGGGTTATTGGTGATAAGGCCGTCCCTGAATTGTTTTTTGATATTCATTGTCTGACCTCCTTAACCCAAAGTTTCAACAGCGGCGATCGCATCTCTTACAGCGGTGCAAACCGCTTTGGAGGTGATGGTCGCGCCGGTTATCGCTTCCACAGAGCCGC
>CALZAG010000125.1 GCA_945613045.1 uncultured Clostridia bacterium
AGAAAAGTATAACTTGTTATACCATTATTCCGTAAAAAAGTCAAGTACCTTTTAAAATTTGGGTACTTGACGCAAGAAAACACCGCGCTTTGTAATGTCAAGAGCGCGGTGTTAATTATGATTTGGCAGTGCTCTAAGCGTCAATGCTCTTGCAGGTGAACAGAATGACCTGGCGCTCCTTTGCTATCTCGCTCAGAAGAGCCATGGCCTGCTTTGTGCGCCCGGTGTCAAGATTGACCAGCGCATCGTCCAGAATGAGCGGACAGTCGGCGCTCTCCGGCAGCGCCAGCTTACACACGGCAAGCCGCACGGCAAGGTACATGAGGTCGAGCGTTCCGGCGCTGAGATACTCCGTCTCGCGCGGTACGCCGTCGTCGGCCTCCCGCACCTTCGCGCTGAAATCGCGGTTTAAGAGCACGGAATCGTATTTGCCGCCGGTGACGACGGACATATAGTTGGCGGCGAGCCTGCCGAGCTCCGGCGAAAAGCGGCTCTGGATATCCGCGTCGGCCTCGCGCAGGGTCTCCACCGCGAGGGCTATCGCGTCGAACTCATTCTGAAGCTCGGCGTGTTCGTCCTCCATAGCCCTGAGCTGCGAGCCCAGCACAAGCGGATCGCCCATTGCGGCAAGTCTGCCCCTTATCTCGGAGATCCGCGCCGACAGCGTTTCACAGCGGCTCTGCGCGGCCGCAAGCTCGCGGCTGAGTCTGGCTGCCTCGCTGTCCCCGCCGCTGAAATCAAGCTCGGCGAGAGTTCTGCTCTCGGTCTGCTCCTGATGCCGCCTCATTTCTTCAAGGCGCCCGGCAGCGGCCTTTTCCTCCGCTTCGGCCTGCCTGAAGCGTTCATAAAGCTCAAGATATTCCGCTTCGCAGGTTTTTATATCGTCTTCGTTTTCCGCCTTGTATTTTGAAAGTATCCGTCTTCGCTGCTTTCCCGCCTCGTAGGCCGCGGTTCTTGCCCTGCCCTGCCTTACAAACAGGAGCACGGCGATAATGCACAGCAGCGCCGCGGCAGCGTAGGCGTAGGGGCTCAGGAATATGCCGGCTGCGGCGGCTATGAGCGCGAGGATAAGGCAAATTATCGCCGGTGCGGCGCTTATTTTTTTCTCTGCCTCGGCCTTGAGCGTAAGGGAGTTTTCTATATCCGCCGCGACCTCGGGGCGCACATCCTCGGGGCTGCGCTCGCCTATCACACTGCCGCACAGAGCCGCCCGGCAGGCGTCGCGCTCATCGTCGGCGCGCTCATGCTCCTCGTTCGCGGCGTTTATCTCCTTGCGCAGGCTGAGAAGGCTGCTAAGCGCCTCCTTACGGACGCTCTTGCGGCTCTCGGTCACGGCGGTCTCAAGCCGGGAGCACTCGCCCTTTGCCCGCTCAAGCTCTGCGGATAGGCTGTCGCGCTCACGCGCAGCATCCTCAAGCCCGGACAGGCGGCGCTTCGTTTCGGACATTCGCGCTTCAAGCTCCGGCAGTCTGCCGCGCTTATTATAGCGGCGCTTGCGCTGCCACGCCCTTAGCCGGTCGTCGGCCTCGGTGAAGGAGCAGTCCTCCTCCCCCGTCGAGACTATGGCGCTTATGCGTTTTTCAAGCTCGGGGCTTCCGGACACCGCGACCGCGCCCTGCTCCACAAAGGCACTGCGGCGGAACACCTCGCGTCCTACGCCGGTCAGCATCTGACCGGCGTTGAGACCCGTCATGCCCTCGACAGGAATGTTCGTGCCGCTGTACACGGCGGAAAACTCCCGCATTGGAGCGCTGCTCTGCTTTGTTTTGCGGATAAGGCAGATGTCCCTTCCTCCGGCGGAAAGCTCCATAGTCCCCTGCATGGCGGCTCCCGACCACGGCGCATAGCGCATCTTGTCGGGCAGATATCCGTTTCTCTGCCGCTCGGAGCTGTCGACACCGTACAGCATGGCGCGGATGAAGGCGCACCATGTGCTTTTTCCGCTCTCATTGGGAGCGCAGATAACGTTCAGCCCCCCGTGCAGCTCAAGAGTATCGCCGTCGAGCTTGCCGAAGGTCGCGCTGAGCTTATTGATCTGCATGGCGCACTACCTCCTCCCGTCTGTCAAGCGCGGCAAGCCCCCAGCGGGCCGCCTGCACTATCCGCTCCCTATCTTTCTCGCTTTTTGCTTCGTCATGTTTTTTTCTGAGTCTTGCGAGGAACTGCCCGCGCAGACTGTCCTCCCCCGCCTTTTCCCAGACGTCACGGCGAAGCGAGGTCTCGTCCCTTATCTGCAGGCTGAAAAAGCGTTCCTCAAAAGCGGCTCTCAGGGCGCTCACGTCGGGCGCTTCCTCTGTCTCGCCGCGCAGGATAAGGCGGTAGATGTCATTTTCCGTACCGTCGGGCAGGACTTCGCTCACCGTCTCGAGCGGGTCTCGTCCCGTGAGATTGACGCTCAGTATCTCATACCTGCGGCGGGCGATATTCACGGGCTCGACGCTGCATTTGCCGTCGCCGAAGCTTACGATGCTGACGTATTTTTCGCCCGTCTCGTCAAAGCCGCGTCCCTCGGGGCAGCCGGGCCACGAATAATAGCAGCTCCCCGCCTTTTTCAGACCGCTTCCTGCGTGGATATGCCCGAAGGCGATGTAGTCCATTCCGGAGGCCGCAATCTCGTCCTCAGTAACGGGGTTATACGCCGAGGCCGCATTGACCTCGCCGTGGATGCACATAATATCGAGGACACCGGCTGTTTTCTCCGCGCTGAAGCCACGCAGCATACCGCCGCTGTACTTATCCGTGAATGCCGCGCCCCATACCCTGACGCCAAGCCCGGGAAGCTCGACGCACTCGATCCTCGGACTTTTGAAAATATGTACGTTATCGGGTAGCTTCAGCCGCGCATAGGGCGAGCGCGCGGAATAAAAATCGTGATTCCCCGGGGAAATGATCACCGGCGCTTCGATGCCGCCGAGAGCCTTCACGAGCTCCTCGCCGGTCTCGGCATAGGCGCTGTCGGAGTCCAGCAGATCGCCGGCCAGCAGCACGAGCTGCACCTTCTCATTGTGCGCGAGCTGCGCTATCCTGTAAAGCAGCTGCCTCTGTTCCGTCCTGCGCACGGCCGCCTTGCTCTCGCCCAGGCCCTCGAAGGGAGAGTCCAGATGCAGGTCGGCCGCGTGCAGCAGCTTTATCATTCTCATGTCAGTCTTATCCCCTCCGCCTTCAGGCATTTTCCCGTCTCGGGGTCTATCTCGAACACGCAGCCCTCAAGCTTGGCCGGACCCTTGGCGGAGTCATAGCGCCGCGGAGGGTCGCCGAAAAATTTACCTATGGACTGCTCGGGCTCTATGCCGATAACGGAATTTATCGCGCCCGTCATCCCGAGGTCGGTGATGTAGCCCGTACCGTTGGGCAGCACGCAGGCGTCGGAGGTCTGAACATGGGTGTGCGTCCCCCAGACGGCGCTTGCCCTGCCGTCGAGCATGAAGCCCATCGCGCGTTTCTCGCTGGTGCCCTCGGCGTGGAAATCCACAAGGATTATCTTCTCTTTTATTTCCTCCATGTACCCGTCGGCGATGACAAAGGGATTGTCGGTGTTGGTGTCCAGCGTGAAATGACCCATAAGGCTCATTACGCAGACGTCGCCGAAGCTTGTCTTGTATACGTCGATGCCGCGTCCCGGGCACTGCGGCGCGCAGTTTGCCGGACGCAGGATCTTGCGGCGCTCGTCCAGATAGGGACGCAGCTCCGTGCGCGTCCAAGTATGGTTGCCGAGGGTGATAACATCGGCGCCTGAGTGGAGTATGGCGTCGGCCTGACGCGGAGTGATGCCCACTACGTTTGCGTTTTCGCCGTTTACGACAACGAAATCGAGCCCCATTTCATTGCGTATTCTGCGCAGATTTTTTGTAAGGTATTCAAGGCCGGGCTCGCCGCAGACGTCGCCGACGGCCAAAACTTTTATACTCATTTTTTGAAAAAATCTCCTCTCGTGGAGTCAGCAAATTTAAGGCTATTATAGCACATATTACAGCGATGTAGCAAAACAATTATGGACATAATATATTTCGGAGGTGTAAACAATGCATAAAGCAAACTTTTTGATCGGCATGGGCATCGGCGTTGCCGTCGGCGGACTTGCCGGCATGAGCATGACGAGCGGCAAGAAGCCCGCTAAGAACATCGTCGGTAAGACCCTTAAGACCATGGGCGAGGTAGTCGATGCTGTCTCAAGCTCTATAGGGATGTAAAGGCGCGTAATATTCTCAATTTTATTCCGGAAATACGCAAAAAATACTTGCATTTCCTTTCCGGCTGTGCTAATATACTAAGGCGCTCAGCAATAAGCGCCGCTAGCTCAGCTGGATAGAGCGTCTGGCTACGGACCAGAAGGTCAGGGGTTCGAATCCCTTGCGGCGTGCCAATTTAAAGAAAATCCCGAAGTTTCAATGGCTTCGGGATTTTCTTTATTTTTCAATGCTTTTCGCCGCTTTTTGTGCGCCAACCTCGCATTAAAACTGTGGCGGAACAACAAAGATCGACGTAACAAACAGCATTATAAGCACCGATTTTACGTCAAATCACCACTCCTTATAGAGTGAGTAGTACAGTGCGTTTTTCTGATTCTTCTTGAAGTTTTGCGGCGCTGTGATATACTTAAAGCAATAATGCTTTTAAGGAGATTGCTATGGCTGAGGAAAAATTCAAATTTATCAGAGATTTCCTTGACAACTTCGGCGACGCGACCA
>CALZAG010000126.1 GCA_945613045.1 uncultured Clostridia bacterium
TCCCTTCAAGTGCGCCATCCTGCCGCTGAGCAAGAAGGAGATACTCACCGGCCCGGCAATGGAGCTTTACAACGAGCTGAGCAAGGAGTTCATGGTCGATTACGACGAGACCGGCTCCATCGGCAAGCGCTACCGCCGCGAGGACGAGATCGGCACTCCCTTCTGCGTCACCTTTGACTTCAACACAGTCGGCACCGAGACCGACGAGGCCGACAACTGCGTGACCGTCCGCGAGCGCGACAGCATGCAGCAGGTACGAATCCCCGTTTCCGAGGTCAGGGATTATATCGCCGAGCGGATAAAGTTCTGATGGTACTTGAAAAGCAGCGGCTGTTTTCCCGCATACGTTGCAGCAAAGTCGGCTCCTGGCTATATCTTGTTCTTGCCTTTGTAAGCTATGCGCTGTTGGCCGCAGGCTTTCAGGCGATATACGGTCAATTTGCAAGCTTCACCCAGCAAGGTCACATTTCCCTGCTGTTTGACTTAGCCTGGTGTTTTATCCTCACCGCTGTAGTATGGTTGCTGCCGTCTGTGCTGAAGAAGATATTCATGCTTTTAAGCGCCGCTGCTTACAGTCTCATGGTCGTTGCCAGCGGCATTATGCTCAATATGTTCAACCGTTTTTTCTCCTTTGGAGATTTTGCGTTTGCAGGAGACGGAGCTGCATTCCTCGATCTGTCGTACCTGAATGTCCGTAAGATCACCCTGCTGCTTGCGGCGGTCTGCCTTTTGCTCATGATCTTTGCGGTCCTTGTCGCGCCTGAAAAGGGCCGGCGGAAAGCAAAGCGTGATTTCCTTGCGGCCGGTGTCATGTTCATTCTCGGAACGGTGATTGCTCTCATGACCAAATATGTCTTTCTCAGACCTGACAATGTGGTTGTTTGGGACAGCACGAACTCACAGGCGGAAATATATGAAACCTTCAGCGACACAAAGCAGTCCATGCTGGTTTCCGGCGTTTACGAATACGCTTTCCGCGACCTGTATATGACACTCGGTATTTTCCGGCACGCGGATCCCGAAGATCTGCGGCTCATTGACGACTATATCGAAAGTCGGGATAAGCACGAAAATAACGATATGAGCGGAATTTTTAAGGGCAAGAACCTTATACTCATACAGCTTGAGGCTATCGATACATGGGAGCTCTGTCAGGAGTATATGCCCAATCTCTACGCTATAAAGCAGGAAAGCATAGTTTTCGAAAACCACTATACTCCCGCCTATATAACAGCAGGCACTTTCAACACGGAATTCATGGTAAACACGGGATTGTTCCCCGCCGAGACCGGTACTTCTACCTCGGTGTACACCCGTAACGCCTATCCGTATTCCCTTGCAAGCCTGTTCTCCAAGGCAGGATACAGCTCCAACTCCTTCCATGGCAGCGAGGGCAATATCTATAATCGCGGCAGCATTCATCTGGCTCTTGGCTATGAGAAATACAATGCCGGTTCCGATATGAGCATGAGCCAGTATACTCTGGACACTCAGCTCATGAACGGCTATGAGGATATGACTGCGGCAGATAAATTCTTCAGCTTCGTCATAACCATTTCTGGCCATGGCCCATACAATGATAAAACCGCCTCTTATTTGCGCCATGGAGAGGCCGCAGAGGTTGCTGCAAAACGCAGTGAATACAACTATGTGCATGCGGTATCCCACGCCATGGAAACCGATGAATTCATCGGGCTCCTCACGGACAGGCTGGAGCAAGACGGTCTGCTTGAGGACACCGTACTGGTATTCTATGCCGACCACTACAATTACTATATGCTTGACGATGAACTGAACCGTGAGATAAAGGGCGTTGACAGTTACAATATGCTGGCTCACACGGATTTCTTCATATATTCTTCGGATATCGAGCCTATGAGCGTCGGTAAAGTCACCTCCAGCGTGGATATCCTGCCCACCCTTGCAAACCTCTTCGGTCTTGATACCGACTATCGTATGTACATGGGCTCCGACGCTTTTTCCGAAGACGGCGGTTATGTATTCTTCTCCGACGGCGCGTGGTTTGACGGCGAGACCTATTGCACAGCTTCAAACGCCGGTGATGAATACCGGCGCTCTGTAAACGAGGACATTACCCTGCGCCGTCAGGTATGTCAGGCAATACTTAAAAGCGACTATTACAGCGTTTCTGTGGAAGGATGAACAATGGCCGGTCAGGATTTCGTTAAAATGATCAAGCCCGCGGGATGTATACTGTTCCTGCTGCTCTTCGTTATATTTCTCATCTTCTGCTTCACCGCAAAGGCTCCGCTTGAAGGCTATGTGAAGCCCCAGACAACGGAGTATTACTCAACGCACCTCGGGGAGCTTGAGCAGGAGCTTGAGACCAATATGTTCCCCCTGCTTGAGGGCATTGAGGACTGCTTTGTAAGCGGGGACAAACTGACGATCATAATAAGCGGCGATGATTACGAGGAAAGCTCCGGGATCATCACCCACTATTACGGCAAAGAACTATTTGACATACAAAAATCTGAGAAATGAGGGAGAAATAATGAAAGACGGATTTATTAAAGTCGCGGCTGCTTCTCCAATGATCAAAGTCGCCGATACCGATTACAACGCAGACAAAGTTATCGAATGCATCAAAGACGCTTACTCCAGGGGCGTTAAGCTCATTGTTTTCCCCGAGCTGACCCTGACCGGCGCCTCCTGCTACGACCTGATCGGTCACAGCGTTATCCTCCGCGGTGCGGAAAGAGCCCTTTGCAGGGTCATCGAGGCCACCGCCGAAATGGATATGCTGGCGATCGTCGGCCTTCCCTACGCGCCGAGAGGCGGCGCTCTGTACAGCTGCGCCGCTGTCATCTCCAACGGTGAGCTGCTCGGTCTCGTCCCCCGCAGCGAGGTCGGCGGCACCGTATTCGCGGCCGCGGACGACGAGGGCGGCGAGGCGACCGTATGCGGCAAGTTTGACGCATATCTGGACACGGAGCTTCTGTTCACAAGCAGCGTGCTCCCCGGCCTTACCGTCGGCGTTGAGCTGGGCGGCGACGCGGACGCCATCGACGCTCCCGCAGCACGCCATGCTCTGGCGGGCGCGACGGTAATAGCGAGCCTTGCCTCCTTCCCCGCCACCGTTACCTCCACCATTGAAGCCACCGAAGCGGCAAAGTACCGCTCAAAGCACCTCAAGTGCGGATTTATCCTCGCCGCCCCCGGCAAGGGCGAAAGCTCCACGGACAACGTCTTTTCCGGACTTTGCCTCATCGCCGAAAACGGCGAGGTGCTCGCCTCCGACGAATGCGAAAACTGCATGGTGATCTCCGAGATCGACGTCGAGTATCTCGAAAACCTCCGCCGTCCCACCGGCAAATTCGGCAGAAGCGAGTATAAATACAGCCACACCGAGTTTATCTGGGGTGAGGAGCTGTGCGAGACCGTGCTCACCCGCCATTACCGCAAGCTGCCCCATCTTCCCGAATACGAAAAGGACATGGGCGACTACTGCCGCCGCATGATGGATATCCAGGTCTCCGGTCTTGTAAAGCGCATGACCTACGCCGGACTTGACCACTGCGTTGTCGGCATCTCCGGCGGCGTCGACTCGACCCTCACCGTTATGATCTGCGCCGAGGCCGTCAAGCGCATGGGTCTGCCCTCCACTAACGTGGTCGCCTGCACCCTGCCCTGCTTCGGAACCTCCTCCCGCACCAAGTCCAACGCCATCATTGTCGCCGAGCAGGTCGGCGCGGAGGTGCGCGTTATCGATATCGGTGAGAGCGTATACAAGCACTTTGACGATATAGGCCACGCTCATGACGATTACTCCATCGCCTATGAAAACGCACAGGCCCGCGAGCGCACTCAGGTGCTCATGGATATCGCCAACAAGGTCAACGGCCTTGACGTCGGCACCGAGGACCTCAGTGAGTTCGTCGACGGCTGGTGTACCTACAACGGCGACCACACCAGTATGTACGACGTGAACATGGGTCTGACAAAAACTCAGGTCCGCGCCGCAGTCCGCTATGTTGCGCAGCACACCGAGGACAAGGTCCTCGCCGACGCGCTGTGGGACGTTCTCGACTGTCCCGTAACCCCCGAGCTGCTGCCCATCCACGACGACCAGATCGAGCAGAAGAGCGAAGAAAACGTCGGCTCCTACAGTCTGCAGGATTTCTTCACTCACAAGATGATGATCTGCGGCTTCTCCCCCGCCAAGACCCTGCGCCTCGCAAAGGCCGCCTACGGCGACGAGTTCACCGACGAAGAGCTCATCAAGTGGCTCCGCAGCTACTGCAAGCGCTACTTCAGCCAGCAGTTCAAGAGAAGCTGCCTCATGGACGGCCCTGCGGTCGAGGCCTTCTCCGTTTCCCCCAGAAACGGCTTCCTCATCCCCTCCGACGCGGAGAACAGCCTGTTCATGGCCTCCATCGACACGGTTGAGTGATGACGCGGCATTAGGCATTAAAATTTCAAAGCATAAAATAAGCCCCATGCAGGTCGGTCCTGCATGGGGCTTCAGCGTGTCAAAAAAGTCCTCACGGACTTTTTTGCACGCTTCACAAACGCCAAGTTTTTTGTGAAATTACATTTCACGAAAAACCTCGCTTTGCTCGTCAAAAAGCCTGATAAATCAGGCATTTTTGATGGCTATTTATCCAATTC
>CALZAG010000127.1 GCA_945613045.1 uncultured Clostridia bacterium
GGTGAACCTCGAGCACCTGACCGATATTCATTCGGGAGGGAACGCCCAGAGGATTGAGGACTATATCAAGCGGAGTGCCGTCGGGCAGGTAGGGCATATCCTCGCGGGGCAGGATGCGGGACACGACACCCTTGTTACCGTGGCGGCCGGCCATCTTGTCGCCCACGGAGATCTTGCGCTTCTGAGCGATGTAGACAC
Source organism: uncultured Clostridia bacterium (assembly GCA_945613045.1). GTDB lineage: Bacteria > Bacillota > Clostridia > Oscillospirales > Oscillospiraceae > F23-B02. The sequence goes on from CALZAG010000127.1 coordinate 199, forward strand.
GGACGACCTCGTTTACGCCGGGGCTCATCTCATCGCCGTTTTCGCGGGTGAACACCTTTACATCGACGATGATACCGCTCTCGCCGTGAGGCACCTTGAGCGAGGTATCTCGCACCTCGCGGGCCTTCTCGCCGAAGATGGCGCGGAGCAGTCTCTCCTCCGCGGTCAGATCGGTCTCGCCCTTGGGAGTGACCTTGCCGACAAGGATATCACCGGCACGGACCTCAGCGCCGACGGTGATTATGCCGCGCTCGTCCAGATACTTCAGCGCATCGTCGCCCACGCCGGGGATATCGCGGGTGATCTCCTCGGGGCCGAGCTTGGTGTCGCGCGCGTCGCACTCGTATTCCTCGACATGGATGGAGGTGAAAACGTCCTCCATGACAAGGCGCTCGTTTATGAGGATAGCGTCCTCGTAGTTGTAGCCCTCCCAGGTCATGAAGCCGACCAGCACATTCTTGCCGAGGGATATCTCGCCCTGGCTGGTGCTGGGGCCGTCGGCGATAACGTCGCCCTTGTTCACGCGGTCGCCGAGGGACACGATTGGTCTCTGGTTGACGCAGGTGCCCTGGTTGGAGCGGGCAAACTTGATGAGCTTATAGCTCTTGATATCGCCGCTGTCGTACTTGACGGTGATGTTCTGAGCGTCGGCGCGGATGACCTCGCCGTCGTCCTCAGCAAGGACGACAACGCCGGAGTCCACGGCACACTTATGCTCGATGCCGGTGGCGACGATGGGCGCCTGAGTTACCATGAGGGGAACAGCCTGGCGCTGCATATTCGCGCCCATCAGAGCGCGGTTTGCGTCGTCGTTTTCAAGGAAGGGGATCATTGCTGTCGCAATGGAAACCATCATTCTGGGGCTGATGTCGATGTAATCGACGCGCTCGCGGTCGACCTCGATGATCTCGTCGCGGTGGCGGCAGGTGATGCGCTTATTGATAAGGCAGCCGTTTTCGTCGCGGGGCTCGGTCGCGGGAGCGACGATGTAGTTGTCCTCCATGTCGGCGGTCAGGTAATCGACCTGATCGGTCACGCGGCAGGTGCCCTTTTCAACCTTCTGGAAGGGGGCGACGAGGAAGCCGTATTCATTTGCTCTCGCATAAGAGGCGAGATAGGAGATAAGGCCTATGTTGGGGCCTTCGGGCGTCTCAATAGGGCACAGGCGGCCATAGTGGCTGTAGTGAACGTCGCGGACGTCGAAGGAGGCGCGCTCGCGGCTCAGGCCGCCGGGGCCGAGGGCGGACATACGGCGCTTATGGGTAAGCTCCGAGAGGGGGTTTGTCTGGTCCATGAACTGGGACAGCGGGCTGGAGCCGAAGAACTCCTTGATAGCCGCGGTCACGGGACGGATATTGATAAGGCTCTGGGGCGTTACGATGTCCAGATCCTGAAGAGTCATGCGCTCGCGGATGACTCGCTCCATGCGGGAAAAGCCGATGCGGAACTGGTTCTGCAGCAGCTCGCCCACGCAGCGGACGCGGCGGTTGCCGAGATGGTCGATGTCGTCCTTCTCGCCGATGCCGCAGGCAAGGCAGTTGAGGTAGTTGACAGAGGCGAATATATCGTCCACGACGATGTGCTTGGGTATGAGAAGGTCAATATTCTCAAGGATAGCCTCCTTGAGAGCCTCGCCTTCATACTGCTCCATGAGGGACTTGAGCACGATGCCGCGTACCTTTTCCTTGATGCCAAGCTCCTCGGGGTCGATATCCACCATGCTCTCAAGAGGCACCATGCCGTTTGAAAACACGCGGACGGTCTTTCCGTCTACGTTCAGGTAAACGTCGATGACGCCCGCCTGGTCTATGAGCCCGGCCTTCTCGCGGGAGATGACCTCGCCCTCGTCGGCAATGATCTCACCGGTGCGGGGGTCCGCAACAGGCGCCGCAAGGGCAAAGCCCACGATGCGGCCGCGGAGCGCGAGCTTCTTGTTGAACTTATAGCGTCCGACGTTGGAGATATCATAGCGGCGGCGGTCAAAGAACAGACTTTCCAGCAGAGCCTCGGCGCTCTCCACGGTGGGAGGATCGCCCGGGCGGAGCTTGCGGTAGATCTCTATCAGGCACTCGTCGCGGCTGGTGGTGGTATCCTTGTCGATGGTGACGTTGATGCGCTCGTCATCGCCGAAGATCTCCTTGAGGCGCTCATTGGTGGTCGCGCCGACTATCGTATCGGGAGTGCAGGAGAGCCATGTGTCGGGCTTTGCCTCGTCATAGCGTCCCATCGCCTTCAGGAACCATGTGATGGGCAGCTTGCGGTTCTTGTCGATACGGACATAGAACACGTCGTTCGCGTCGGTCTCGTACTCCAGCCATGCGCCGTGATAAGGAATAACGGTGGCGGCATACAGGCTTATCAGGCTGCGGTCGGTGGTCTTGTCGTAGTACACGCCGGGGGAACGCACGATCTGGGAGACGATAACGCGCTCGGCGCCGTTTATTATAAAGGTGCCGCCCTCGGTCATGAGCGGGAAGTCGCCCATGAATATCTCCTGCTCCTTGATCTCCTCGGTCTCAAGGTTGCGCAGACGCACGCTGACCTTGAGCGGCGCGGCATACGTCGCGTCACGGGCCTTGCACTCCTCCTCGGAGTACTTGGGCTTCTCGTCCATGGAATAGTCGACGAAGCTCAGCTCAAGATTACCGGAATAGTCGGTAACGGCGTCGGTATCCCTGAACACCTCGCGCAGGCCGGTCTCCAGAAACCACTTATAGCTCTTTTTCTGGATCTCCAGCAGGTTGGGCATGTCCTGGATCTCTTCGTATCTCGCAAAGCTCTTTCTGAGAGTTTTGCCGTAGAGAACATCTTTCGGCATTGGCACACACTCCTTAATCGTAATCTAGAACGCCCGGGGCAGTTGTTATTTTTGTCTGCACCGGTGTTGTATTTACGCCGGGTTAATGGTATATTGTGAATGTAAACACTGGGGTGCCAGCGTTTTGTCACAAGATAACATAGCAAGCTATTTTATCATTATCTATATAGCTATGTCAAGAAATATTTTGTGAAATATGAATTTTTCGGCGGTTGCTATAACTGGGCAGCCGCTTTTTTGTTTATTTGGAGTGCTCATGGATACTTTTACCGCTGTTTGTCTCATCATGATCTTCGCGCTGGCGCTGCTGCTTTTATGGCGAGAAAAATTATTTGAAAGCAAAGCTCTCTTTGCCGCAGCCTTCGCGTTCACCGCGCTTGCGCTCGTTATCAGGGCCTCCCTGCTGGACTTTGAAAGCGGCGATTATCTTACGTTTCTGGCGCCGTGGACGCAGTTTTTCCGCGATAACGGCGGCTTTGCCGCCCTTCGCTATTCCCTCGGAAATTATAATCCTCCGTATATGTACTTTCTCGCGCTGTTTTCATATTTTGATATATCCGAGCTGCACCTCATAAAGCTGCTTTCGGTGCTGTTTGACGTTCTGCTGGCTTGGGCGTGCATGAAGCTGCTGGGACTGTATACCGGCAGCAGGGCGAAGCTCCTTGGAGTATTTCTCGCGGTCCTGTTTCTCCCCACCGTCGTCATCAACGGAGCGTACTGGGCCCAGTGCGACAGCATATACGCCTTTTTCGGGATCTATGCCCTGTATCTCGGCCTGCGCGGCAGGGGCTGCGCTTCGATGGTATCGCTGGCCGCCTGTCTTGCCTTCAAGCTTCAGGCCGTATTCATCATTCCCGTGTTTTTCATCCTGCTGCTCGCAAAAAAGCTTAGGTGGCGGCTGCTTCTTGTATTTCCCGCGGCGTATATTGTTTTCATGCTGCCGGCGCTCCTTGCGGGCAGACCGTTTGTTGAGACCATGACGCTGTATTTTGCTCAGGCCGGCACCGTGGGCGACGCAATGAATTACAACGCCCCCTCTCTGACGAGCATGTTCCAATGGAGCGGCAATACGGAAAGCTGGTCAACGCTTCTCATAGCGGCGGCGTTTGCCCTCGTGCTTGCGTCTTATGCGGTCGCCGCCGTGAAGCGCAGAGAGCTTGACGACACGGTGTTCCTCGGCTTTGCCCTGCTGCTTGCCATGGGTATCCCCTATCTCCTGCCGCATATGCACGACCGGTATTTCTTCATTTCCGGCGTGCTGGCTCTCGTGCTGGCCTTCCGCGACCGGCGCTTTTTCCCCATTCCGCTGCTGGCCGAGCTTGCCTCCCTGCACTGCTACTACGCGTATTTCGTGCGATATTATCTCGTCCATCCCCGCATCGGCGGCATCTTTATGCTCATTGCTCTTCTGCTTACCGCGGCGTACATTATAGTACACATGAGCGGAAAGAGAAAATTTAAAATTAATTCTTGACTTTCTCCGTTTCTCTGTTATAATAACTCTTGCCCTTAAAAAGGATATGCGAGAGTGCTGGAACAGGTAGACAGGCACGTTTGAGGGGCGTGTGTCA
>CALZAG010000128.1 GCA_945613045.1 uncultured Clostridia bacterium
CGGCATCCTGCTCCCAAAGCAGGCGCGCTACCAACTGCGCTACACCCGGTTATTCAGTTTTTGCTATTATACCACGCCGCGGGCGAAAATCAAAGTTTTTCCTGTCTGTGGTCATTTATGTGGTCAAAGCGGTTTTACTGCCCAGCTTGTAGGCCCGGTCAAATCCCGCAAATGCCCGTGTTGCAAGGGCTTCCGGGGTTCAGCTGCTCCTATCGTGGATAGAGATGCCTATGCTCCCAAAGCAGGCGCGCTCCAAAACCGCAGGCCCAGAGGATACCCGATCATTATAACCCATCGCCACAGGCGATGCAAGCCTTTATAAACATTTTATTAACGTTGAAAATTCCGGCAATATGGGCAGAATTTGTCCGTCATTATTGGTGAGGCGGCAAACGGCCGGGCCGCAATACAAAAACATGACTATTTCCAAAATACTTACCGGCCGGGAATTAAAAAGAAAGGAAATAATTAAAATGATATCAAACATTCTTGAAAAAGTCGCAGAGCTGCTCGATTGGACCAAGGATCCCTTTGAGGCGGGCATTCTCAGAATAATTGCAGAGGCTTTTAAAAGCTTCGAGTAATTTGCCTATAAAACGCACCGCGGGAGGGCATTCCGCGGTGCGTTTTTATGTCAGCAGTCCGGCGAAGGAGCCGAGGATATCGTCGCTAATCTCGCCCGTGAGGGCGTTGTTGTAATTGCAGATGAAGGTGCCGGCGATGAGGATCATCATCGCCTCGGCCTCGCGCCGGCCGACCTCGGGGCCGTATATCTGCACGAGACACTGCTCCATTACCCGGCGCCACTCGGCAAACTCCTCGCGGACAAGCTCCGCGACGCGCTCGTCATAATGCGCGAGAACATAGGTCTGGGTGGTGGCGTTCGGGCGCTCCTCCCCGACTTTGCCGCGGGCGACATAGCTCATGAAGGCGTTCATATACGCAAGATTGGACTCGTAGCCGGCCCGGTCGTGTTCGGCGAACCACTGTCTGCATTTTTCGCTCATGAATTCCCGCGTATAGCGCACATAGCAGAGGATAAGCTCATCCTTGCTGCCGAAATAATTCAGCAGCTTGGGATGGCTCATGCCGGCCTCCGCGGCGATATCGCGCAGGGAGACGTTCATGAGCGGTTTTTTGTCTATGCAGCGCTGGAAAGCCATGAGTATCTCCTCGCGAACTGCGGCTTTGTCAACTATCAAGGGCATATTCTGCCTCCTATACCTTTACAATTTAACTGCTTTATGATATATTCTTACCAAGTGGTAAATTAAATCATTGGGGGTACACTGAAATGAGTGGGGAAGAACGTAAGCTAAGGATACACGTGCTGCACTGCGGCAGTATGCTCGTGTCGGAAAAGGTGCCGTCGGGCGGCGGTGTGAGCCTGAAAAACGCGATGCACGGCGTTTTTGACGGGGCATCGAAGCGCGTTGAGCTGCCGGTATCGGCGTATCTCATCGAGCATCCGCAGGGGCTGGTGCTTGTCGACACCGGATGGAGCCGCGAAATAAGCCCCGAGGGCGTGTACGACCCGGCGGCGGTGAGAAAACAGCTCCCCGCGCATCTTGCGGCGTTTTATCACCCGTGGGTCGAAAAGGGCGCGGCGGCGGTCGAGCAGCTTGCCGCCATGGGCATACGCCCCGAGGATCTGCACACCGTACTGCTGACGCACCTTGATCCTGACCACACGAGCGGCCTGCGCTCGCTCAGGAACGCGAAGCGCCTGCTGCTGCCCGAGGAGGAGCGCTGGTGGTGCCTGCGCACGGTGTACAAAATGCGGCAGCCGAAGGAGCTGTGGATGGATCTGCCGGTCGAGGTGTTCTGGTTCAAGGGCACGATGGACGGCCCGCTCTGGTGGTCCTACGACCTGTTCGGCGACGGGACGGTAACGCTTGTCTGTCTGCCCGGGCACACCGACGGCATGGTCGGGCTGAAAATCAAAAACGGGGATAAATTCGTCATCCTCACGTCCGACGCGGCCTATTCCGATGCCTCGTGGCGGGATATGCTGCTGCCCGGCTTCGGCTTTAATCCGGTGGCGATGAAAAAGTCGCTCGACTGGATAGCCAAGGAGGCCGCCGATCCCAACTGCGTGGCCGTCATCGCAAATCACGACCCGGCGGTAAGGCCGCAGGTCATTGAGCTGTGAGCTTCATGACGACGTGCTGACAAAGCAGCATGCCTGCCGAAGCGGGCACCCATATGAGCGAGCCCGGGACGCTGCGGCGGCCGGGCGGCGGTGCCTCGTGCTGCGCGGCCTCCATTGCCTCCTCCGGAGAAAACACGACGTCGTGGTGCTCTATCCCCACGGCGCGAAGCTCCCTTCTTACTACTCTGGCCAGCGGACAGCCGCTGGTCTTTTTTATGTCGCAGAGCGTGAGCCGTTCCGCGTCGCACTTGTTGCCGGTCCCGAGGGCGGACACGATGGGTATGCCGCGCTCCTTCGCTGTGCGTATGAGGTCTACCTTGCAGGCGACAAGGTCGATGCAGTCGACGATGAAATCATAGTCGGCAAAAAAATCCTCGCGGTGCGCGGCGTCGTAGTGGCCGGTCAGGGCGGTCACGCTGATATCGGGGTTTATGTCGCAAAGCCGCGCCTTCATGACCTCTGCCTTGCCGAGACCGAGAGTGGATTCCAGGGCGCAGAGCTGACGGTTTATGTTGCTGCGGCCCACGGTGTCACGGTCTATGAGCGTGATGCGCCCGACGCCGCTGCGCGCGAGCGCCTCGGCGCACCATGAGCCCACGCCGCCGAGCCCGAACACCGCAACGTGGCTGTTTTTTAATTTTTCCATGGCCCCGGCTCCGAGGAGCATCTCGGCTCTTAAAAATCTTTCGTTCATTATCATTATCAAAGAATAAGGCCGCCCGCAGGGACGGCCTCAAACCGGCGAAAAACCTGTTCTTGGTTACCCTCATCAGAGGGAGCTGTGATGGCGTGGGCTAAAGTCTGCTTCTTCTAATTAAGCACGCGAGTGCATAAAAGAAAACATGAAAAGCTACCGGTCGGGATAACGCAAAAACGACTGCCCGAAGCGCAGCAACGACTGCAAATTATCTTCCGACGTAGCGGACGGCCCAGTGAGTTTCGTTCTCGTAGGCCTCTGCGATAACGTTGAACACATCCTCGCCCCATTTATCGAGGACTTCCCCGCGCAGGAGCTGATCGGCGACGTAATCGCAGTAATTCATATCGCCGCTCTCCTCGGTGGGAGCCTGATTGTTGTTGCGTGAGGTGAACACGACGACATAGCTGGCGGTATCGCCGTCAATAACGGTCTTGTCTCCCTCGGCTCTGTCGGCGCTCTTTATCCATTCGGAGAGGGCGGATTCGACGGAGGAGCCGGAGACATCGGCCTTTTCGGTCACTTCGGCGCCCTCGACGGCGGCCGCGGCGGCATCCGCGAGAGAGCTGCCCTTGCTCATCGCGGCAAAGATCTCGTTTGCGGTCGCGCTTGCGGCGGCCTTCGCGTCGTCGGTGGGAGCGGCGGTGGTGCCGTCCTCATTGGTCTCGGTCGCGGCGTTGACCTGATAGTAGCTGTAGGTGAACTTGTCGTAATCGTCCTTGACGGTCTCGTACTTCGCCGCGAGCTCGTCGGCGGTGTATTCCGGTGCGCCGGAGATGCCGTCCTGGACCTTGGAGGCTATGAGCTGAAGCTCCATGATGCTGCGGACGACGGACTCATTGCAGCCCTTGCCGTAGTTTGCCGCGAGGAACTTGTTGGCGCTGCCGTAGTTGTTCTCCTTTGCGGTGGTGGCGATGGAGTCGATGGTCTCGTCGATCTGGGCCATGTCCTCGTCGTCGAGGGTGATGCCGTTTGCCTCGGCATAGGCCTCAAAGGCCGCGAGCTGGGTGAGCTGAGCCTTTGCCGAATCCATGAAATAATCGTCCCAGGTGTAATCCTCCTCGCCTTCGGCGCTCATGCTGCAGGCCTGCTCGTCGAGCGGCTTTGTCGGGTCAAGGCCGAGCATGGAGATATAGTCGCCGTAGGTGTTCAGAATATTGACGTACTGCATATTATAAAGGTAATTTACCTCCGCGACGGAGAAGCTGCGGCTGTCGGCGTCGATAGTTGTGCCGTCAACGCTCACCTCGCTGTTGCTGACGGTGAGAGCGTCAAGGGAGCGGTACAGCGCGCCGGAGTTGAGGTAGATAACGAAAGCGAAGAAAAGGACGATGACGACGCCGATGACCGTCCACTTGATGTTGTCCTTTCTGCGCTTGGCCGCCTCCTTCTGCGCGGCGATATCCTTTTTATAGGTGCCCTCGCTTCGGGCAGCCTGGCGGTTTTTTCTTTCGGTTGATGCGCTCATGTTGTTTCTTCCTTTTCTGCTGTGCCGGAGCACAGTTGATTGTGTGTTGAGTGCGCCGGGGCGCGGTCATGACCGGCATTTTTGCCGTCTTGCTTGCGCAAGGCAAGGCAAAAGATATAATACCAGTATAAGGGACATTATAACCTAAAGTCAAAATACTTTCAATAGTAAAGTTGCGCCGCGGGCGATCCGCATTGAGAATGGAAATAGCGGACGGCCAATGGCCGCCCCTACGGGTGC
>CALZAG010000129.1 GCA_945613045.1 uncultured Clostridia bacterium
GCGGCTGCAAGTTCTGCCAGAACCAGCGGTGTGACACCGAGAGTTTCAGCTGTGGTAAGGATATTTCCGGCAAGCTGTCCGAGAGCGCCAAGGCCGTTTAGCTGCTCAGTGACAGGCCCGATGATGCTCGAATCCGAGATTTTGCTCATGTATACGCCGACACGAGTGAGCGCATAGGTCAAAGTATCATTTGAACCGATGTTGATGGTTATGAGATCGGCATTTTCGATGCCCTCCAGAAACTGCGGGCGCTGGGTCATCATAAGCTCATCGACAGTAATACCGGAGAGAGACTCCAGCATGCTGTCGCTGTATTCGTCACCCGAATAAGACAGGTCGAGCACACGGCGCAGCTCAACCGAACGGAAGCCGCAGCGTGCCAGCGAATAATACTTGTCAGCATCCACCGCTTCTGCTACGAGGTCGGGATAGCTGCCGACGACACGCGTACCGTCCAGAACATCGCCGTTTTCACCGGGGTAGGTGTCCAGACCGTATCCGGCTGGAATACTGTCACCGAGCATAGTGTAGGTATCATACTGTTTTGAGGAAGCGGCAGCGGCTCCTGTACAGAGCGTCCCAATAATCAAGGCTGCAGTCAGGCATATACATAATACTCGTCTTAAATGCTTCATTAAAAACGCCTCCTTTGTTATGCGGATACGGCTTCCAGCGCACGGAAGTCGATTTTGCCGATTGATGTATACGGCATGGTGTTTTGGAATTGGACTAACGCAGGCTGCATATATTCCGGCAGCTCCTTGCGGCACAACTGAACGATCTCATCCAGAATTTTTTCTTTCGGCTCTGTTACATCTTTTTTGAGAACTATATGAACACAAGGCAGATTGCCCTGCGGCTTTGTCTTATCCGGCGTGGAAACGGCGGCACAGACCGCGACCGCCGGGTGCTTGGCCACGGCATTTTCGATGATCGTCGGGAATACCTTGAATCCGTCGTGACGAATTATGACGCGTTTGATACGTGCATCAATAAAGACGAATCCGTCCTCGTCCATATAGCCAATATCGCCCGTGTGCACCCAGAGTTTCCCGTCGCTGTGGCGGCGGATAACATTTGCGGTCTCTGCTTCATTTTCATAATAGCCAATCATCATTGTAGGGCCGCAGACACATATTTCACCTTTTTCGCCTATGTTTAACTCCTCGCCCGTTTCCGGGTCGAAAACTGAAACGACCGTATTCACCAGCGGTATTCCGACGCTGCCCGGTTTGTTGACATCGCTCATGCAGGCGCAGGCGACCGCACACAGCTCTGTCATGCCGTAGCCCTTTGTTAGCGGGTATTTGCTGTTATGCTCTTTAAAGAATTCGTTTACGGCCATCTCTGCCGGTACGGAGATTCCGTCGCCGCCGGCACATCCGTTGACGAGGAAAGACAGGTCTTTGCCGTTGAGCCGCTTGTCGTTGAGCAGGAATTGATAGTGCGAGGGAACACCGGCCATATGCTCCGGCTTATACTTTAAGATCAGCCCCGCCAGCTTCTGCGGGTCAAGCTGCGGAATTATAATCGAGGTCACACCTGAGCACAGAGGCAGATGAACACCGAAGCCGAAGCCATAGGCAATAAACGGCGGCATTACATTAAGGAAGCGCTGGCCGCGGTGGAATTTGATGCGGCAGTGCCCAAACTGGAACGCAAGCGCATTGAAGTTATTGTCACACAGCATGACGCACTTGGATGCGCCGGTCGTACCGCCGGTATGTACGATCACGCAGCATTTGTGCGCGCGATCCGGGATCGTGCGTAAAGCCTGACATCCGCCTGATGCAATGAAGCTGCTCCAGTTGATGCATCTTGCATCGTATTGGTTGTGGTCATGATTCGACAGCATATAGAATATCTTTTTGGTTGTTGGCAGGGATTCCGCCGGGGAGAGAACGATTACTTTTTCCACGTCCGAGCCTTCCACTGCCTGCTGCACCTTCGGATATGCTGCATCTATCGTGCAGACATATCTTGCGTGCACTTCATCGATATATTCCCGTATACCGTCGGGACTGTAGCGCGGGTCTACCATATTAGGAATCGCACCGATCAGATCCATAGCGTAAAAAGAATATACAATCTCAGGCGTCGTTACGGAACAGATCAGTACAACATCGTTCTCCTTTACACCCTGCGCGATATAAGCCTGTGCGGTCTTCTGAATGTTCTCAAACAGCTCGCGGTAGGTGATCTCTCTGTCAAAGTAGTTCAGTGCTATTCCGTCAAGATTGTCCTTGTTGCTTTCGTATAAATAATCATACACCGAGCATACGGGCATTTCGGCACTGATATCCTCATCAGTATAGTACTTCAACCACGGCTTTTCGACAGACGGCTTTACTGTCGTATTAAGTAATTCACACATTTTTCTTCCTCCATATTCTAAACTGTACTTTTGCGGTACTTTTGTATAATGATATACTTATTTATTTTGATTGTCAAGCTCAGTTTAGACTTTTTATAGCGTTTCGTATATTTTTGTACTTTTTCACAGAAATGTTTGATACTATTTTAGCATTTTATACAACACTTATTATTTTGTTCAACTTTATATCTATATTTGACAAAAATATATTTTTGAACATTTTTAATATTTTTCTTGAATTTAATCTAAGTTTCGGTTACAATTAGACTGTAAATATAAAATTGAACATTTTCATTGAATTTTGGGGTGAGAACAATGAGTGGAAACAACCGGATGGTGGAAAAATCAAAAAAAGCTATTAAAGATGCGCTTTTGGAGCTGATGTACGAAAAGGATTTTAAGCAGATAACCGTAAATGAGCTTCTTAAACGGGCAAATATCAGCCGCGGCACCTTCTATGCGCATTTTTCAAATCTTGAGGATGTGCGACAGCAGCTTATCAACGATCTTTTCGCACACGCAGACTTTCTTTTCGGCGACTACAAGGCCGGTGAGATCGGCAAGGATCCCTATCCTATTATGCTGATGGCGGCCGATATGATGATGACAAGCCGTGACCCGGCAAAGCGCCTGTTTAAGTTTATAAATGTCTACGATCTTGGCGTTAATCTCAAAACTTGGCTCACAAAGTACATCCTCTCGGACGAGGAGCTTGTTGTAAAAATGGGCGGCGAGGATTCAGCGAGGATAGCGGCACGCTTTATTGCCGGCGGCGTTATGCACGCTTACAATATGTGGATAATGGATGATTTCCCGGTCACGGCAGAGTTTCTTGCACAGACACTTTCCAAGATACTCGTTGGCGGTCTGAAAGCATTTGAGGTCTAAGGTTTTATACGCACAAGAGCACAGCCTGAAGGCTGTGCTCAGAATATTTGGAGGTACTTATGAATATTGCGGTTATCACCGGAGCTTCCTCCGGCATGGGCAGAGAATTTGTATATGCTGTTGACAGGGATGTTGAGCTTGACGAGCTGTGGGTGATCGCCCGCCGGGAGGACAGGCTTCTTGAGCTTCAGGATAAGGTAAGAGCCAAGGTACGCCCTATTGTACTCGATCTGCTGGACAGAAACAGCCTCAGCCAGTTCAAGGCCATGCTGGAGCTGGAGCAGCCAAACGTCAAAGTGCTTGTAAACGCCGCTGGTTTCGGACTTTTCGGGACATATACCGAGATGGACATGGAAAAACAGCTTGAGATAATCGACCTGAACGACAGAGCCCTGACCGGCATGACCTACATCACCCTGCCCTACATGTCCGAGGGCAGCCAGATATACAACATGGGCTCCATGTCATCCTTCCAGCCCGTGCCTTACATCAATGTTTACGGCGCATCGAAGGCCTATGTGCTGAGCTTTTCAAAAGCCCTCAGAGTCGAGCTGTGTCAGCGCGGCATCAGAGTCATGGCCGTTTGCCCCGGCTGGATACAGACCGAATTCTTCAGCCACGCGATACACGACAATACCGTCAGCTATTTTAACCGCTATTACGGGCCCAGGGAGGTCATCGAAAAGGCCGTTAAGGATATGCATCGGAACAAGCCTGTCTCTATCCTCGGCTTCCCCGAGCGGCTTCAGGTGCTCGCCGTAAAGCTTTTACCGACATGGTTGGTGCTCAAAACCTGGTGCAAGCAGCAGAAAAAACCATTTAAGTACTAAGATAGAATTCCCCCTGTCGTGCTCATAAGGCAAAACAGGGGGAAGCTTTTTTCCAAGGCGTATTTCTACTGCCTGATGACTTTGTGATACAGATTATTTATCCCGCATTTCCAGCACAGCAGCATTCCGACTACTGCTCCGACCGCCGCCTGCAGTATCTGATACGGGAGCTTAAGGAGCGCATATTCCGGCGTGCTGTAGATAAACGCCCTGCCGAGGGAGTATCCTACGACCATTATCACTGCTCCGACTGTGACTCCGATACCGGATGCGAGTACCGGATGATCCTTCAATATATAGTGTGAGAATACGGATATCACCACCGCCTGAAGGCCGTGGGTTACCAGAGATACGAACATCGGGAGCGGATAAAAAAACAGGTCGCCGAGGAACGCTCCCACTCCGCCGACCATAAATGCCGCAAACGGGTCGAGTATTATTGCCGCTGTGCAGATAATG
>CALZAG010000130.1 GCA_945613045.1 uncultured Clostridia bacterium
TTCTGGTGCTTATTTTGCATAAGCTGTTCTTACATTATCTAATTTTCAAGGTACAATGCTCGCCGCCGTATTCAGCGGGCAGCTTATTTACTATACCATAACCGGTAAGCGTTTGTCAATAACTTTTTTCAAACTTTTTAAAGTTTTTTATTCGGTTACCGCATCGACGCCGCGCTCTCTCGAGGCGCTTGCTTAGAATACCACCCGAAATCACCTTTGTCAACACTTTTTTCGCGCTTTTTTCATGGTTATTTTTGGAATACTAAATATTGTGTTTTTACTTTGTCCATAATAACAACATGGCTGATTTATTCAAATTTTTCCGCCGGGAAAAATCCGGCGAAGAGTACCATCCGCGGCAGGAGCCGCGCTTTAAGGGTGCTGTCAGCAGCAAAGCGCTCAAGGATATCTTTGACGGCTGCGACGATTTTGAAACAAGGAGCATAAAGCCCGGGCTTATAGGCGAGGAGAACATCTTCGTATGCTGGCTCGACGGCATCGTAAACGGCGGCGACACGAGCAAGGACGTTCTGCGCCCGCTGACGGATCTTCTGCGCGGCGGGGCCGCTCCCACGCCGCAGCGGCTGATGGAGGGCGCCGTTTACAGCGCGCAGGCAAAAAAACGCTCGACCCTCGATGACATCGTGACGGACATAACGCAGGGCTGCTGCGCGGTCGTGTTCGACAAGACCGCCGAGGCGGTGACCTTTGAGATACGCTCCGAGCAGAACCAGCGCAGCATCAGCGAGCCCACGATAGAAAAATCCCTCAAGGGCGGCAAGGACAGCTTCACCGAGGTCCTGCGCACCGACACCTCGCTCGTGCGGCGGCGCATCGCCAATCCCTCGCTCAAGGTCAAAAACACGACCCTCGGCCGCAAGAGCCTGACCCGGGCGGCGGTAATGTACGTTGACGGTGTCGCAGACCCCAAGGTCGTCGAGGAGCTTCAGCGCCGCCTTGACGCCATCGACGTCGACGGCGTGCTCGCCACGGGCGTAATCGAGGCCGGCATCGCCGACAGGCCCCGTTCCATGTTCCCGCAGGTCATACACACCGAGCGCCCCGACCGCTTCGCGCGCCTGCTTCTAAACGGCAGGGTGGGGCTTATCGTCGACGGCATACCCATCGCATTTCTCGTGCCGGTCAGCCTGCCGGAATACCTTCGCGTGCCGCAGGAGGATTCGCAGAACTTTCTTATATCCTCGGCGCTGAGCCTCGTGCGCTGGATGGCGGTGGTGCTGGCTCTGGCGCTGCCGGCCTTTTACGCGGCTATCGCGATGTATCACCAGGAGATGATACCCTCGAAGCTGCTGCTTTCGATCATCCAGTCCAAGCAGGACGTGCCGTTTTCGACGGCGCTTGAGATAACGGGCATGCTCATCGCCTTCGAGCTACTGCAGGAGGCGGGACTGCGGCTGCCCAACCCCATCGGCGACACGGTGAGCGTCATCGGCGCGCTTATCGTCGGCCAATCCGCGGTGGAGGCGAAGGTCATATCGCCCATCGCCGTCATCGTCGTTGCGACCGCGGGCATCGCCGGCTATGCCCAGCCGAGTCAGGATCTGGGCGCGGCGCTGAGGCTGTGCCGTCTGGCGCTGCTCATCGCCGCCATCATCGGCGGGCTGTACGGCGTCGCGGCGGGTCTGTGCCTGTTCGTATGGTATCTGTGCACGATAGACTCCTACGGCAGGAACTATACCGCGCCGTGGTCGGGCGGAAGGCCGGACAACCTCAGTCAGACCTTCCTGCGCAAGCCGCCCTCGGCGGACAAGCTGCGCGAAACCGAGCTCAACTGCCCCGACAGGAGGAAGCGATCTTGACAAAAAAGCTTACGGCTGCCGTCCTTGCGCTGAGCCTGCTTGCGCTCAGCGGCTGCTCGGGCGGCAGCATCTATTCTAACTACCGCGAGATCGAGCAGCTCGTGGTCATCCAGACGATGGGCTTCGACGCGGCGGGGGACGGCGTCGGCCTTTCCATATCCTCGGGCAACACCGGCGGCTCAGGCGGCTCGGGCAAGGACGGCTCGAAGCCCCAGACCACCCTGCGTATGTCCGCCGAGGCGGGCTCGCTGACGGCTGCCCGTGAAACCATCCAGGATTACAGCCCCGGCGAGCAGCTCTTTTTCGGCCACGTCAACTACGTTGTACTCGGCAGCGGCGCCCTCGACGCCGGGGTGGAGAAGTATTTCGATTACCTCGAGCGCGACTCCGCCTTCCGGCTCGACGCTCCCGTGTTCGCCGTGTCCGACAGCAGCGCTTCCGAGCTCGTTCTGGGCACCGGCAGCAGCGATTACGACGCGACCAACGCACTGCGCTCGATAGAGCGCAACCTCGATCTGCGCGGCGACTGCTATATCTTTTCGGCGGCGCAGATAGCGGCGGACATGGACGCAAACGGCGCCGCGCTCATCTGCGCGGTGCGCTGCGCGGACGCAAAGGAGTCGGACTACGAGGCCGAGGAGGGCGAGCGCACCGCTCTGCCCGACGGCTACATTATTATATATGAAGGAAAGGCCGCAGGCCACATCCCCTTTGACATGGCGCGCGGCGTGAACATTCTCAAAAACAAAGCCGGCCCGATGTCCGTCGAGCTCGACGGCGCGACGGTGCAGCTTGACAAATGCAGTTGCAGCATAAAGCCCGTGTTCGGCGGCGGCGCGCTGAAGGGGCTGGACATCTCGGTCGAGGCTTCCGCGGCTCTGGTAGAGCGGAGCGACGGCGCCGATACGGCGGAGCTGAACGCCGCGCTTGCGCAGGAGATAAAAAGCTGGGTCAGCTATGTCGTCGATAAGTCCGTCTCCGCCGGCTGCGATTTTCTCCAGCTCGGCAGCAGCCTTGAGATGCAGGAGCCGCGCAGTCTGCGAGGCATGACCGAGGACTTCGGCAGCGTTATGCCCTACATTTATTATAATATAAGCGTGCAGGCCGAGATAAGCCGCAGCTACGATCTTGACCTTCCGGAGGGCGGGAAATGAAACACAACTACGACCATCTGCAGCTCAGGGCGCTTTGCTACACCGCCGCGCTCGCACCGGCGTCGCACCTCGTCCCGAAGGTCACGGCGAGCATCGCCGGAAGCGGGAGCTGGATAGCGCCGCTTATCGCCCTGCCGGTGATACTCATCTTCGTCCTGCTGCTGTCGGGACTTATGAATATGCGCCGCGACGGCGAGGGGCTGGGCGAACTTATACTGCGCACCGGCGGAAGCGGCTTCGGCAGCATCGCGCTCATCCTGCTGGCCGCGTTCATGATATTCGACGGCGGTCTGCTGCTGCGCACCGCGGCAGGCAGATTCACCGACACCATCTTCCCCTCGTCGGGGCCGTGGTTTTTCATTTTCATAATGCTCGCCATGGGCACGCTCGCCGCTCTCGGCTCCGTCAAAGCGCTGCCCCGGTCCGCGCGCGTCTTCGCGCCCATACTCACTGCCATCCTGCTTCTGACGCTTATCTTTTCGTTTTCCTCGGTGGATAAGACACGGCTCCTGCCGGTCTCGAGATCTGACACCGCCGGTCTTTTCCTGAGCTCGCTCGTCGTCGTCGAGATCTACGCGGGCATCCTCACCTTCGCCGCGGTGCTCGAGGACCAGTGCCCCCGCAGGCGCGGCAGATTCAAAAGCCACATTCTCTGGAGCGTCCTTATCTGCCTGCTGCTGACCGTGCTCAGCGCCGTCATCATCGGCAGCTACGGCGCGAAGCTCACCTCGGAGCTGTCCAGCCCCTTTTTCTCCATGATAAGGGACGTGACCCTGTTCCGGACAGTCGAGCGCATCGAAGCGCTGGTCGCCGCGCTTTGGGTCATGTCGGATTTCACGCTGCTTGCGCTGCTGCTGATATCCTCCGGACATCTGCTGCGGCTCGTGCTCGGCCATAAGCCCGAGCGCGGCGACGTGCCCATGCTCAGCATGGCAAACGGGCGCTGGCTGATACCGGTCTGCGCTGCCCTCGCCGCGGCCGTGGCCGCGTTTATCCCGTCGCAGCACGAGCAGCTTGATTTCCTCTCACAATATATCGTCCCTGCCGTGAACCTCTGCGCCGCCTTCATCCTCTTGCCCGTCTGCTACGCCATCGCCTACTGCCGGAGGGGCAAACCGCGTTGAAAATGGCGGGTGTCTTGATTGCAGGCACCCGACCGGTGATGTTGTAGAAATCTTTTCTGCACTCACGTTCTGTTTCACATTGCTGCAAATTTTCACAGGCGGACGGCCAATGGCCGCCCCTACGCCAGCGTATTTTTTGCGGCTCTGTCATTTAGACAATGGCAATTTCCGAAAACCTCCGCAGGATATAACCGGGCTGATGCAATATCGACAAACGACATTCTCAATGCGAATTGACCGTCTGTCAAGACCGAGCATCGCTCGTCCGCCCGGCGGCTGCCGGAGAGCTATTCGCATTTAAATCACGCGTGTCGTTTTTACAGGCGCCCGGCCAATGGCCGCCCCTACGCCAGCGTTATTTAAGAACTCCCAATCATTGTAGGGGCGAGCATCGCTCGTCCGCCCGGCGGCTGCCGGAAAGCAATTCGCATTT
>CALZAG010000131.1 GCA_945613045.1 uncultured Clostridia bacterium
GGATGTTGTCATATCCGACGACCGGATGTATCAGGTCGCGGGCGTAAAGAAATAAAAACAGCCCGGTTGTTAAGAGCGGTGTTTTAAGACAGCGGGGTAGGGGCGAGCATCGCTCGTCCGCGGACGGCCAATGGCCGCCCCTACAGTGCTTTCTTATCTCACTGCTCTTTTTCCGGGCTTTTTCATATGCTGAAAGCAGCCTCACGGCTGCTTTTTCTGCTTTATGGCGTATTAACTTTTTAAACAGCTTCATCTTTCCCCGTTCTTTCTATCGTATACAGCGCCGAGCCGAAATCACCGAACATATGGAGCTTACCGTTATAGCCCGTTCCCAAGAACTGATTGTTGAGCTTCACTCCCGCCATCAGCGCGGCTCCGGAGACCGTATATTCTTCCGCGCCGTCGGGCATGGCAAATACCTTATTCACGGTGCGCAGAACGAAGCCGTCGGGGTGAAACTCCACCGGAGAAACGTGCTTTACAAGTCCGCCCAGACGCTTTATGAATATCCGCTGCGCCTTGCAGGAAAACTTATACGATGCATCGGGCTCAAGCCCCCTGACGGGCAGCTCGTCATAGCCCTCGGAGGCGGTGCAGAGCTTCTGGAAATGTCCTACGATGTGCTCCGAGCCGTCCGCGGCGGATATCTGCCAGTGTACTTTATTGGCCTTGCGCTCGTCAAAGCGGTAAAAGCGCCCGAACTGCAGCGTTTTTCGATGCGCCTTGTAGAACTCTATCTGCTCACGTATCTCCTTTTTCTCAACGGCGGTCATGTACTTGAGCTCCAGCTCATAGCCGAGCACGCCGAAAGCCGCGACGTTAAAGCGCGTTGGCAGGGGTGTATCGCGCAGGGTCTGCTGATGCGGCGCGGCGGAGACGTGGGCGCCCATCGTCGACTGCGGGTAGAGATAGCTCAGCCCCGACTGTATATCCAGCCGCTCGATGGGGTCGGTGTCGTCAGACGACCAGACCTGCGGCGAATAGCACAGCATGCCGAGGTCAAAGCGGTTGCCGCCCGAGGAGCAGCTTTCAAACAGAATATGCGGACGCGGAGTAAATATCCTGCCGAGGATCTCATAAAGCCCTAAGATATAGCGGTGGGCAAACTCGCCCTGGTTTGAAAGCTCCGGCGAAAAGGCGTCTGACATATGGCGGTTCATGTCCCATTTGACGTAGCTTATCTTAGCGCTGTCGAGAACCGCGCCGACGGAGCTAACTATGTAATCTCTGACCTCCCGCCGCGTCAGATCCAGCAGAAGCTGATTCCTGCCGAAGCAGGGCCCGCCCTCCGGCGGCTTTATCGCCCAGTCGGGATGCTCTCGGTAAAGCTTTGAGTCGATATTCACGCTCTCCGGCTCAAACCACAGGCCGAACTTCATGCCCAGTCTCTCTATATCCTCCGAAAACTTTCCGAGGCCGCCCGGCAGCTTCCTCAGATTAACATCGTAGTCACCCAGCCCTGCCGTATCGGAGTTTCTGTCGCCGAACCAGCCGTCGTCAAGGACGAAAAGCTCCACGCCGAGCTTTTTGGCTCTGCGTGCCAGTTTCAGGAGCTTTCCGCGGGTGAACTTAAAAAAACAGGCTTCCCAGTCATTAATGAGCACGGGGCGCTCGATATTCTTCCAGTCGCCCCGAACAATGTTGTTGTTGACAAAGCTGTGGAAATTCCGGCTCAGGCCGTTAAAGCCGGAGTCGGAAAAGGTCATGACAGCCTCTGGAGCCTCGAAGCTTTCGCCGCTGTGAACCGTCCAGTCAAAGCAGTGCGGATTTATGCCGAGCTGCACGCGGACAAGATCGTGATTTGACTTCTCCACAACGCCCATGTGGTTGCCGCTGTAAACAAGATTGAATCCCCACGCCCTGCCGCTGTCCTCGCAGGTGTGCCTTTCCGAGAGCAGGAAGCCCGGATTATGCCTGTTTGACGATGATCCGGTGGTCGAGGAGTTGACGTACATCCCGTATTCTACCGGACGCACATGGCGGTGCGTTTCCTTTATCCATCCGCCGTCAAAGCTGTGCATATAAAAGCCGCGGTCTGCCATGTCAAGGCTCATGCTCATAAAGCGGCGCAGCGAGATATCGCCTTCTCCGCAGTTTTCGATAACACTCCTGCGGGCGATGACGTTTGAGCCGTAAAACACGGTGTAGTACAGCCGCAGCCTGATAGCATGGGTCTTTTCTGCCATGCTTATCACGAGCGTCTGCGCTTCGTTCTCGTCATCATAGGCGTTGGGCAGGCTGTCCATGGGGACGCAGCCGTTTATTATATCGTGGCTTTCATAGATAAAATCGTTTGCAAAGCTGCCGTCGGGGAGCCTCGCCTCGATTGGAGTCTGGCGGTAGTCTCCTCTGCCCACGCCCGACCACTCAAGGCACAGGGCGTCAAGGCAATAGTTGTCGTCGGACGCATCGTACATCACGCTGCTGCCAAGCTGGATATCATGCTTCACGGCAAGCGGCTCGACATCGCCGTCGGGAAGGCGTTCGCCGTAATGGATGTGCTCAAGATGCCCCCATTTTGTTATTCTGAATATGTAGCCCGTGCTCTGCGTGCAGAGTGAAAACACTCCGTCTTTAAAGGAAATGCTCATTGCCTCGCCTCGCTTTAAAATATACGTCGCTGCCTAAAATATACCACAGCCGCGGGCTTCTTACAAGTCGGTTTTGTCGCGGCTGCCGGCGCTGCGGCGCTGATTTATGGCGCTCCTTATCTTCGTCACCAGAAACGAGGCCAGAAGCCCCAGCACTATCGGAAGCAGTATAGCGGTCAGAAGCATTTTAACATCCATGGCGCACCTCGGTTTACATAATGTTTATATGCATATTTTGCGCCGCGCTACCGAAAAAAGTCCTATTAAATATTGCCAATGATTATAGGAAATGTTAAAATTGATTTTATCATGAGACCGAGGTAAAGCGAATGATATCTGTAAACGACCTTTCCATAAATTTTGCGGGCAACGTGCTGTTTTCCCGCGTTGACCTGCAGTTTACCGCCGGAAACTGCTACGGCATCATCGGCGCGAACGGCGCGGGCAAGTCGACCTTCATAAAGATCCTGTCCGGCGAGCTTGAGCCCTCGACCGGCAGCGTTGCCATAGCGCCGAAAAAGCGCATGAGCGTTCTCAAACAGAATCAGAATATGTACGACGATTATTCCGTCATGGACACGGTGATAATGGGAAACCAGCGCCTTTACGACTGCGGCAAGGAGAAGGACGCCATTTACGACAAGCCCGATTTTTCCGACGAGGACGGCATACGCGCCGCAGAGCTTGAGGAGGAATTTGCCGAGCTGGGCGGCTGGGAGGCAGAGTCCGACGCAAGCCGCATTTTGCAGGGTCTCGGCGTGTCCCCCGCCTTTCACGATACGCCCATGCGGGATATGGACCCGAGAATGAAGGTCAAGGTACTGCTGGCCCAGGCTCTGTTCGGAAGCCCTGACATAATACTGCTCGACGAGCCGACGAACAACCTCGACCTTGCCAGCGTCGTATGGCTCGAGGATTTTCTCATGGACTACGAGGGCACGGTGCTCGTCGTGTCGCATGACCGCTACTTTCTCAACAACGTCTGCACCCACATCGTCGATATAGACTACGGCAAGATAAAGATGTATGTCGGCAACTACGATTTCTGGTACGAGTCCAGCCAGCTCATGCAGAAGCTCATTAAGGACCAGAACAAAAAGGCCGAGCAGAAGATCGCCGAGCTGCAGAGCTTCATCGCCCGCTTTGCCGCCAACAAGTCCAAATCCCGTCAGGCTACCAGCCGCAGAAAGCTGCTGGATAAGCTCACCGTGGAGGAGCTTCCCGCATCCGGCAGGCGCTATCCCTGGGTGGGCTTCAAGGCCGACCGCGAGCCCGGCAAGGACAGGCTTTTCGTCACAGAGGTCAGCAAGACCGTGGACGGAGTGAAGCTTTTGAACAACGTAAGCTTCATCGTCGGCAAGGAGGACAAGATAGCGATCCTCGGCAAGAACGAGCTTGCCGTCACCATGCTGTTCAAGATACTCATGGGCGAGGAGGAGCCGGACTCGGGCTCCGTTAAATGGGGCGCCTCGATCTCTCAGGCGTATTTTCCCAAGGATCACAACAGCTTCTTTGAAAACTGCGACTATGACCTCATGGACTGGATCCGCCAGTTTTCCGAAGACAAGCGCGAGAGCTATCTGCGCACCTTCCTCGGGCGTATGCTCTTCTCCGGCGATGATGTATACAAGCCCGTGAAGGTGCTCTCCGGCGGCGAAAAGGTAAGGTGCATGATAAGCAAGATGATGCTCTCGGGCGCAAACTTCCTTGTTTTCGACCAGCCTACGAACCATCTTGACCTTGAGAGCATAGCGGCGCTCAACAACGGCATGGAGGCCTTCAGGCACAACATCATTTTCTCCAGCCACGACCACCAGCTCACCCAGACCGTCGCAAACCGAATCATCGAGATAACCGACGACGGCATCATCGACCGCATGTGCAGCTTCGACGAGTACATGGATCTGACCGGCATGGAGCAGAAT
>CALZAG010000132.1 GCA_945613045.1 uncultured Clostridia bacterium
AGATTATCCATATCCGTGGCAAAGCAGCTCTGAAGCGTAAGATCCTCTCCTCCGCTGCGGTTGCTGACGAGATTATCCAGCCGCTCGGGCAGCGTGGATTTGATCTGCATCTCTCTTTTGACCTCATCCTGCATATCGCTGAAGCCCGAATAGCCCATCGCGCGGGCAAAGCGGATAACTGTAGTGGTGCTGACGTTTATTTTCGCGGCAAGAGCCTCCAGCGTGCAGAAGGCTACATCGTCCGGATGCTCCCCGACATAGTTCGCAACGGTCTTCTGCGCGTGAGTCATATCGTTATATTTTTCGTTTACCTTACTGTAAAACAGCATCCGTTCCCCACCTTATTCCATAATAATTCCATTTTAACCATCATTGCGCGGCTTGTCAAGCTTGTAAAACCTTGATAATACTTGACGAATCGCGCGCAAATAGTATAATATATCACTCAAACAGCGTTTTGATGTAAATTTATCCAACGGAGGCCGAAATATGCCGCTGCCAACGACCGCCTGCGATCCGGGCGTTATCCTCAGCAAGGATGAGATAACCGAGCAAATAAGAGAATGGATAGTGACGCTGCGCTTTGCTCCCGGGGAGAAGATCGTCGATACCGAGATCGCCTCGTATTTCGGCGTCAGCCGCACTCCCATAAGAGAGGTCCTGAAGCTGCTCGAGCAGCAGAAGCTCATATGCACCTTCCCCGGCAAGGGCACATTTGTCGCGGAGCTTCATCCCGAGAACATATACTCCCTGTATCTCCCGATGCAGACTCTGCAGTGTCTTGCAGTGCGCCTTGCCTGTGACAACGCAGCGCCCGAGGACATCGCAGAGCTTGAGGAAATAAACCGCAATTTCCTCGAAAAGGCCGAATCCAGGGACGACACCCTCGGTCTGCTCAAGGCCGACAAGCGCTTTCATCAGAAGCTGGTGGATATGGCGCGCAACGAATACATCGACGATTTCTGCTCGGCGCTCTGGACGCACATCGCAAGACTTGACTACATTTATTTCCGCGATTCACGGATGCTCACAAGCTCCTACACCGACCATGTCAGGATGATCAAGGCCCTGAGTATGCGCGACCCCTTTTCGGCGGAGCGGGCCATGCGCGACAACTGGAACAACTCCATGCTCGGCATAATGGCGCTCACTGACAAAAAAGATGAGGCCGCCGCTCCCGCATGAACTTTATAAGAAAACCGGCGTGACGATGGTCACGCCGGTTTTCATTTTCATATCAGAACTTTACAATATCGTCTATCTTCGCCATGTGGCAGCCGGGATAGCTGTCCTTAACACGCATGAGGAAGTTGAGCTTATCGATGCGCTCGCCGGAGCGGGGGCAGCCGTTTTTGATAAAGGGTATCTGCAGGCCTACGGCAAGATCCATGACCACGTCACCCACGACGCCGCCGGAGCGTCCGGAGGTGATGGAGAACATACCGTGGCTGTGGGCAAATCTGTGGGAGTCCATAGCCTCGCTTATCGTTCCGACCTGATTGGGCTTGAGGATAAAGCCGTCGATGGCGTTTTCGTTGTATGCGCGCACGATGCGGTCACGGTTGGAAACGGTGAAGTCGTCGGCGATGATATGGGTTCGGCTTATCTCGCTGTGGGCCTTTTTGAAGCCCTCCCAGTCGTTTTCGTCGAGCATATCCTCAATGAAAACGAAGTTATGACGCTCGGTGAGACCCTTGACGTATGCGATAAGCTCGTCGGAGGTGACCATCGATCCGTTGAGATAGTACTTTCCGCTCTCCTTGTCGTACATCTCGCTCATGGCGCAGTCGAGACAGAAAGCGCATTTATCGGTATAGCCGCAGTCGTCTATTGCCTTCTGGATGAGCCGGAGGCAGACCTCTGGATCCTCGGACGGAGCGCACCAGCCGTAGGAGCCGCCGACTCTGGGCTCCGCGCCCGTGAATTCGCGGATGACCTTGCCCAGACGCTGGAACACCTTGACCGCTATCTCCACCGCCTCTTCTATATCGTCGGCGCGGTAGGGCATCACGATGAACTCGTTGAAGGCCTGCTTTATGCCGGCGTTATTGCCGCCGTTGAGGACGTTGAACGAGGGGATGGGCACGGTCCTTATATCGCCGCCGGCAATGTAGTCGTACAGGGGCTTGCCGACCGCGGCGGCCGCGGCGCGGTAGCAGGCGACGGAGACGGAATATATGGCGTTTCCGCCGAGCACGCTTTTGCGCTCGGTGCCGTCAAGCTCGATCATGAGCCTGTCGATGGCCTCCTGGTCGCGCACATCCATGCCTATGAGCTTCGGTGCGATAATATCGTTGACGTTGGCGACCGCCTTGTGAACGGAAAGTCCGTCGTACTCACCCGGGTCGTTGTCGCGCAGGACGCAGGATTCATACATACCCACGGAGGTGCCGGTGGGGGCAGCGCCGGTGCCGACGGCTCCGGCCTCGGTCACGACGTCGACCTCGACCATGGGGCGGCACTTGCAGTCGATGATCTGGCGTGCGTGTACCTGCTTTATCCTGTATCCGTCCGAAGCCCGGGGCTTTCCCTCGAGCGCGGGTACATACATTATATTAAGATCGCACAGGTTGGTGCCGGTGTTGCCGGTGAACACCGCGTCGCCCATGGCGTCGAGCGCTTCGAAGCAGGCATGGCCGCGCAGGTTCTCAAACACGTCGACACCCACGCTCACCGCGGTCTCATAGCTGGTGGAGTCGGTTATGCCTCCGGCGACGGAGGTCGTTCCGTCGGTGCCCTCGGAGTCGATGGACAGGCAGGCTGCGCCGGGCGCCTTCTTTGCGGATATGGCGAAGGAGAGCGTGAGCTCCTGTCCGGGGCCGCCGTGACCGGTGATGGTCGAGTTATCCAGTATCTGCGTCGTCGCCTCGCCGGAGCACAGAAGCACGCAGGGAGCCTTGACGGGGTTGCCGTAATTCTGTATCTCGCGCGCAAGGGAGGCGAACACCGTGCCGACGTCCTTTGCCTCGCCCTCAAGGAAGGAGGAGAGGATGATTGCGGGTATGCCCATCTCCTCGGAGACGCGCTTTGCCGTCAGGCAGGAATCGGGCAGGCTGTTTATAAGGAAATAGGTGTTGTCGGGGAAGGCCTTGGGCGTCTCGCCCTCGGGACCGACGTTCATGAGATAATCCACTACATTTTTCGGCAGCCTGTCGGCGACGCCGTAATCGCGGATGACCTGACGTGCCTCCTCAAGGGTGGTCTGGTCGGGACCCATGGGGGTACCCTTGTAGTTCTTGTACGGTTCTCCGATATCGCCGGTGGCGGGGGTGCCGACGGCGTCGGATATGCCGAAGCCGATGAGCTCTGCGCCGCGCTCGGAAATGCGCTTTGCCAGCATACCGCCGTTCATGGCGGATATATGGCGGCGGATGGCGTTTATCTCATATATGCCCGCGCCGGACTTGAGCATGACGTCGGTGACGTCTATCTCGTCCTGCAGGGATATGCCCTCGATGGGGCAGCTCATCAGCGCGGAGCTGCCGCCGCTGATGACGACGATGAACAGATCCTCCGGACCGGAGGCGTCAACGAGCTTGAGGATCTCCTTGCAGGCGCGCAGGCCCTCCTCGTTGGGCAGGGGATGTCCGCCGACGTACACGTCGGTCTTGCGGAAAACGTCGGTAGGCTCGCTGATCTTTACAATCGCAATGCCCCGCGTGAGGTGGTCGCCGAGGACCTCGTCCACGGCCATGGCCATGTGATTGCAGGCTTTGCCGGCGCCGAGCAGGTAAACATTGCGCTTTTTCGACAGATCCCATCTGCGGCTGCCGATGCACAGCACGTCGCCTTCCATATGCATGATGCTTTTGATGCGTTCATAGGCGTCGAGCCTGCGCAGCGTTTCCTCGGCGATGTCCAGCACGATTTTTTTGCTCTCTATGTCACCGTGAGACAGCAGGCGATCCCTGTTTTTTATCTTGTTGCGCATATTTAAACTCCTAACATAAGAATTATATAAGACCCTGTTGGGGGAGCCGCGATATATTGCTGTGATGATTTTAATAATATAGGCTTTCCCCCGCATTGTCAATCTGAGGGCAGGATTATGCCCATTTCTGTGAATTTAGTACTATTTTTATATATTACACATAAAAAATCAGAGCTCCAAACCGTTCCAGTTCTTCAAAATGACTGTTTTTTTCGCTTCAAAAAGTATTAACAATAATATAATTACGATTTAAGGTAATATAGTTATAGTTTTTTTCTGTGCCGCGCCTTATAATTGCAGATAAGATGATTTGCAGTCTCATTAAGATGGATTTTTTTCCCCGAGGCTGGATCAGACAGGTATTCTCAACAAAGAGGTGATAGTGTGTCGACTTCCCTTATTGTGCTTATTGTATGCTTCCTCGCACTGATGGTCATCGGTCTTCCCATAGCATACAATCTGCTCATCACGACCGTCGTATATCTGCTTGCGGCGGATGTGAACCTTGTTCAGCTCGCCATAAAAATGTACGGCGGTATGAACAG
>CALZAG010000133.1 GCA_945613045.1 uncultured Clostridia bacterium
CTGTGGGCAAGGGAAAAGCGCAGCGGCGAGCCCTTAAAATACGGCTTTCCGTTTTCCCCGAGGGAGTATTCCGCCCTGCCGTCGACGGCTTTCTGGAGCAGAAGCTCCGCTCCGAGGGACTGCCGCTTTTTCTCATCGTCCGGCAGGCGCAGGACCTTGCTCCTGCGCGCTTCCGATACCCTTTGCAGGGCCGAGTCTATGTCAAGACCGCCCGTATCGGCGATATAAAGCCTTATCATGCACGCATTGCGTCGAGAGTTTTCCGGAACAGGGTGTCAAGCTCCCAGCCCAGCATCTGAGCGCCTCTTATGATGACGTCTCTCGAGCATCCGGCGGCGAACTTCTTGTCCTTGAACTTTTTCTTTATGGACTTGACCTCCATGTCCGAGATGCCGTTGGGACGCATGAGCGCGACGGCGCCGATAAGTCCGGTAAGCTCGTCCGTTGCGAAGAGCACCTTTTCCATGAATTCGGTGGGCTCAATGTCGACGCAGATGCCGTAGCCGTGGCTGACGACGGCGTGGATCATATTCTCGTCGATGTCCAGCTCATGCAGCATTTCGTCTGCCTTGACGCAGTGCTGCTCGGGGTAGAGTTCAAAGTCGATGTCGTGGAGCATTCCGACGGCCGCCCAGAAATCCACGCGTTCGGGGTCAAATTCCTTGGCAAGCTCGCCCATGACCTTGGAAACGGTCTCGGCGTGCTGGATATGGAAGGCGTCCTTGTTGTAGCGCATAACAAGCTCCTTGGCATGCTCAACAGTGGGGATGTAGCTCATATTTTTACCTCCTCGGAATATGATGCACCATTTTACTACCAAAATATCAGTAAATCAACAGGCAACATACTGTTTTCACGCTTGAAAAAGTGTGATATTATTGCAGAAGGAGCTGATGAACATGGACGAAAAGTATAAAGCCCCGGCAGACGGCGTTGAACCTTTGCAGCGGGAGCGGGCATGGTGCCTGTGCCGGACGCCTATCGGCACGGTGCGCATTACGGAGAGCGAAAAGGGAGTCACCGGCCTGCGCTTTTGTGACGGGACCGAACAAGCGCCCGAAGTCAGCGGCATTTACCTCGGCGAGGCCTGCCGTCAGCTGCGGGAGTATTTTTCAAAAAAGCGCAGGAGCTTTGATGTTCCGCTCGATCTGAGGGGCAGCGAGTTTCAGCGCCGCGTCTGGGACGAGCTTCAGGGCATCCCCTACGGCGAGACCCGCAGCTATCAGGACATCGCGGCGAGCATAGGAAACCCGAATGCCGCGCGGGCGGTGGGGCTTGCCAACAACCGAAATCCGATACTTATAATGATCCCCTGCCACCGCGTGGTGGGCAAAAATAAAAAGCTCGTCGGCTACGCCGCCGGGTTAGAGCGCAAGGAGTATCTGCTTGCGCTGGAAAAGGACTGATAACTATGAAAGCACAGCGGGAGTTTCCGCGGTTTATAATAAGTGAAAAGGGCGCCCGATGGGTCGGGCAGGGACACCCGTGGATATACGCGGCGGAGGTCGTGTCGGCGCAGGAGGCCGAAAACGGAGCTTTAGTCGACGCGGTGAGCGAAAAGGGCAGGTATCTGGGCACGGGCTTTGTGAGCTACGAGAGCAAGATACGCATCCGCCTCATCTCGCGCAACGCCAACGACAGGTTTGACGAGAGCTTCTGGCGGCGGCGCATAGGCTATGCCTGGGACTACCGCAAGACCGTCATGGGCGGGGATATATCCTGCTGCCGCGTCATTTTCGGCGAGGCGGACGGCTTCCCGGGACTCACCGTCGACCGCTTTTCGGATATCCTCGTGACGCAGACCCTGTCCGCGGGAATGGAAAAGCTCAAGCCGATGCTGTTTCCGCTCATCGCGGAGCGGCTTCGCTCCGACGGGCAGGAGATACGCGGTATTTATGAGCGCAACGACGTCGCCATCCGCGCTCTTGAGGGCCTTGAGCAGAACAAGGGCTGGTTTGAGCTTGAGGGCGAGACGCACCCCGATAGCTGCGTGACGGAGATATGCGAAAACGGCATATACTACAGCGTCGATGTGGAAAACGGACAGAAGACAGGCTTTTTCCTCGACCAGAAATACAACCGCCTTGCGGTCGCGAGGCTTGCCAAGGGCAGACGAGTGCTCGACTGTTTCACGCACACGGGCTCCTTCGCCCTGAACGCGGCAAAGGGCGGAGCGGCTCATGTCACGGCCGTGGATATATCCGAAACCGCCGTCGAAATGGCGCGAAAAAACGCCATCCGCAACGGGCTTGAGGAGAATATGGACTTTTTAGCCGCCAATGTTTTCGACCTTCTGCCGGAGCTTGAAAGCAAGGGCAAGGCCCCGTATGATTTCATAATCCTCGACCCGCCGGCCTTCACCAAATCGCGAAAGACCGTGCACAACGCGGAGAAGGGCTATAAGGAGATAAACCTGCGTGCGCTCAAGCTGCTGCCGCGCGGCGGATATTTTGCCACCGCGTCATGCAGCCATTTCATGCCCTCGGAGCTTTTCGTCAAGATGCTGCGCTCTGCCGCGGCGGACGCGGGCGTTGAGCTGCGGCAGATAGAGGCCCGCCAGCAGTCTCCCGACCACCCTATCCTGTGGAACGTGCCCGAGACCGATTATCTCAAATTCTATATTTTTCAGGTGGTATAAGCATAAAAACATCGGACTTGAAAACAAGTCCGATGTTTTGCCGTCAGGGGGTGATGGGCTGGGTGCTGATAGCGGGGCTACTGTTCGGAACGGCGGTGGGCACGGTATTGTTGTCGCTGTCGTTTCCGTCCATGTTGTTGTTATCATCGGGATCGAGGATGTCGTCGCCGTTATCGGGAACGTTGCCGTCGGTGTTGTCATGGGTGTTGTCGCCGATATAGCCGTCGTTGCCGTTGTCAACGTTGCCCTTTCCGCAGCCTGCAAGGCAGCTGCACAAAAGCGCAAGAGCAAGTATAAGGATTCCGAGCTTTTTCACGCGTTTACCTCCAGAAAAGTATTACTGCGTTAGCTTTTCCAAAAAATAAAAATATATTCGCGTTGAAAATACGTTTATAAGATGCTATATTAAAAAACATGAAAGATTTGGTTAAAAACGAGATATACGAGGCCGAGATAAGCGGCTACAGCTCTTCCGGCAGCGGCGTTGCGCGCATAGAGGGCAGGGCAGTGTTTGTGCCGAGAACGATCGTGGGCGAGATATGGAGGATAGTCATCGTCAAGGTGAGCGCCTCGGCGGTCTACGGCAGAGCGCTCGAGCCGGTGAAGCTGTCCCCCGAGAGAAGGACTCCGGAGTGTGAAAACAGCCTTCGCTGCGGTGGCTGCGGCCTCTGGCACATGAGTTATGAGGAGGAAAAGCGCTTCAAGCTCCGCCGCCTGAACGACGCTTTGAGCCATATCGGGCGCCAGACCGTTCAGGCGCGGGAGATAGCGGGCAGCGACAGGATAACGCGCTACCGCAACAAGGGCATATACGCCGTGCGCAGCGTAGGCGGCGCGGTGAGAAGCGGCTTCTTCGCCCCGCGCAGCCACGAGCTCGTACCTGTAGAGCGCTGCCTTATTCAGTCAGAGCTTGCCGACAGAACGGCAGCGGCCGTAGTGGGCTTCATGAGAGAAAACGGCGTTCCCGCCTACGACGAGAAAACGGGCGGCGGCCTTGTGCGCCATGTGTATGTGCGCACCGCGGCGGCAACCCCGGACGCCGTGGCGGTCGTCGTGAGCGCCGGCGGCTTCGGCGGCAGGACGAATGCGCTCGTGTCGCGGCTGAGGGAGGCCTGCCCCGAACTCACGGGCATAGTCCTGAACGTGAACAAAACGGCGGGAAACACCGTGCTTTCCGGCGCGTTCCATACGCTGTGGGGCAGGGAATCCATCAGGGACGTCCTCGGCGGCTTCAAGTTTGAGATATCGCCGCAGGCGTTTTATCAGATAAATCCCCCTCAGGCGGAAAAGCTGTATGCCAAGGCGGTGGAATACGCCGCTCCCGAAGACTGCGGCACGGTGCTGGAGCTCTACTGCGGCGCGGGGACGATAAGCCTGTTCCTCGCAAAGCGCGCGAAAAGGGTCATCGGCGCGGAGATCATCCCTGAGGCCATCGAAAACGCAAGGTTGAACGCCGAGCGCAACGGCGTGGACAACGCGGAATTGTTCTGCGCGGATGCGTCGGAGGCCGCCGCGAGGTTTTTAAAGGAGGGCATACGCCCCGAGGCAGTGGTGGTCGACCCGCCGCGCCGCGGCATGGATGAGAGCGCCATACGCGCCGTGTGTGGAATGAAGCCCGACCGCGTGGTGTATGTGTCCTGCAATCCCTCCACCCTCGCGCGGGATATCACGGTCTTCAACGACTGCGGCTATGAGCTGAAGGAAGCCTCCGCCGTCGATATGTTCCCCCGCACAGCCCATGTTGAGACGGTAGTATTGATGTCAAGAAGCGGAGATTAAGGTGTCCACAAAGCCTTTATTTAAGCCATTCCTACACATCTGTCTTATTATGACCCAT
>CALZAG010000134.1 GCA_945613045.1 uncultured Clostridia bacterium
GACGGAACAGCTCGACGGCTTCGTCTACCGTTATGAGCGGTATGAGCGTATCGGCGTTATCCCTGTCGCGCAGGATACCGGCGATATCGGTCATCATGATAAGGCGTTCTGCGCCCAGCGCGCCTGCGATGAACGCCGCGGCGGTATCGCCGTTTATATTATAGGTGTTGCCGTCCCTGTCGCAGCCGAGGGTCGAGACCACGGGGATATACCCCTTTTCCAGCAGGTCGGTGACGGGTTCTATGTTCACGTTGGTGATGGAGCCTACATAGCCGAGAGATGCGTTGCGCATCTTTGCCTCAATGAGCCGTCCGTCCATGCCGGATATGCCCATTGCCTTGCCGCCCTTCATCTCAAGGAGGTTGACAAGGCTTTTGTTTACCTTTCCGGCAAGCACCATCTGCACTATCTCAACGGCTTCCTTGTCCGTTACGCGCAGGCCGTCTACAAACTCGGTCTCCTTGCCGAGCCTTGTCATGAGCTCGCTTATCTCCGGCCCGCCGCCGTGGACGAGCACAACCTTGACTCCGACAAGGTGCAGAAGGACAATATCCTCCATCACCTGCTCCTTGAGCTGCTCGTTTATCATGGCGTTGCCGCCGTATTTCACGACGACGATCTTGCCGTTATACTGTTGGATATACGGCAGCGCCTGAGTCAGCACCTCTGCCCGCTGCGCGTTTGAAAACTCTGTACTCATTATGTCCGGTAATCTCCGTTTATCTTAACATAGTCATAGGTCAGGTCGCAGCCCCAGGCCGTGGCACAGGCATTGCCGTCGCCGAGGCCGATGAGGATATCTATCTCCTTTTCAAGCAATATCTCCTTGGCCTTTTCCTCGGAAAAGTCTATGCCCGCGCCGTTTTTGCACACGCATATCTCGCCTTTGACCGATTTGAAGCTGACTTCGACCTTGCTTACGTCGACCTCGGCTCCGCTGTAGCCGATGGCGCACAGTACCCTGCCCCAGTTGGCGTCGGCTCCGAACATCGCAGCCTTGAGAAGGCTCGAGCAGACGACGCTTTTTGCGACTGTCTTTGCGTTTTCCTCGTCCTTCGCGCCGCTGACGGAACATTCAAGCAGCTTGGTAGCGCCCTCGCCGTCACCGACTATCATGCGGCAAAGCTGCACCGTGACGGTGTTAAGCGCTTTCATGAAAACGGCAAAATCCTCGTTATCGCAGCAGATCTCCTCGTTTCCGGCCATGCCGTTTGCAAGGACGGTCACCATGTCGTTTGTGGAGGTGTCCCCGTCGATCGACAGCATATTAAAGCTCTTCTTAACGTCGCTTGAAAGAGCCTTCTGCAGCATTTCTGATGAGATCGCAACGTCGGTGGTCAGAAATACGAGCATCGTCGCCATATTGGGGTGGATCATGCCGCTGCCCTTGGCTATACCGCCTATGCGGCAGGTTTTTCCGCCGAGCTCAAACTCCACCGCGAGTTGCTTCAGCTCAGTGTCGGTAGTCATGATAGCCTCGCAGGCGGCAGTGCTGCCCCCGGCGCTCAGTCCCGCAGCAAGTGCGGGAACGGCCGCCGCAATGGGCGCGATATCGAGCTTCTGGCCTATAACGCCGGTGGAGGCGACCACTATGTCATCGGGGCTCAGCCCGAGTTCGCTCGCCGCAAGCCCGCTCATTTTTTCCGCTATCTCAATGCCGTCGGCATTGCAGGTGTTGGCGTTGCCGCTGTTGCAGATGACAGCCTGCGCCTTGCCGTCGGAAAGGTGCCGCTTGGTGACGATGAGCGGCGCGCCCTTGACGAGGTTTGTCGTATATACCGCCGCGGCATTGGCCTTGACCTCGCTGAAAATCATAGCGAGATCCTTTTTATTGTGATTTTTCCGTATGCCGCAGTGAAGGCCGTTTGCCGTAAAGCCCTTTGCCGCGCATACGCCGCCTGAAACCGTTTTCATCTTCAAAGCTCCAATCCCGTGGTCTCGTCCACACCCATAATTATGTTCATATTCTGTATCGCCGCGCCCGAAGCGCCCTTGCCGAGATTGTCAAATCTCGACACGAGCAGGATCCTGTCTCCATTGCCGCAGACCGTTATCTGCATATCGTCGCGGCCTGACATGACATTGGCGGCCAGAAGCCCCGCTTCGTCAGCGTTTTCGTCATAATGGACTATCCTTCCGCTGTACATTTCCCTGTACAGAGCCGTGATATCGCTTACGCTGCCCCTGAGGTCTTTGCCGAAAAGCGGCACGGTCACGCACATCCCGCTGTAATAATCCGCAACTATGGGGCAGAACACCGGCGCTGTCTCAAGTCCGCACAGCTTCACCATCTCCGCAAGATGCTTGTGCTGCTGGGAAAGGCCGTACTGCCGTGGTGAATTGAAGGTCTCCGGCCTGTCGTTTGCCTCGTACTCACCTATCATTTTCTTGCCGCCTCCGGAATAGCCCGTAACGGAAAAGCAACTTAGCGAGGTGTCGGGAGCAATGAGTCCGGCCTTTACAAGCGGCTGTACCAGCGCGATAAAGCCGCTGGCGTGGCAGCCGGGATTTGCAAGGCGCTTTGTGTGTTTTATTCTCTCCCGCAGGCCGAGCTCGGCAAAGCCGTACACCCAGTCGTCATTGCAGCGGTGAGCTGTGGAGGTATCTATAACGGCGACATTGCTCTCTACCAGCGTAACCGCCTCGACCGAGGCAGTGTCAGGCAGGCAGAGGAAAGCGACATCGGCGCTGTTTATTGCCTCCTTGCGAGCTTTCACATCCTTGCGAAGCTCGGGCGGGATGCTTATTAGCTCGATATCGGCGCGGTTTTCAATTCTCTCGTGTATGCGCAGTCCGGTTGTGCCGGCGCTGCCGTCAATGAATACTTTTGTCATTTTTCAAGGCACTCTTTCACATATTCAAGCTGCTTTTCAACGGATTTTACCGAGGTGCCGCCCTCGGAGATACGCTTTTCAACGCAGGCCATGAGGTCGATATCTGCATAGAGGTCTTCCCCGAACAGCTCGGAAAAGCTCTTGTACTCCTCAAGGCTCAGCTCTTCAAGCACCTTGCCCTCGGCAATGCACTTTGCAACGAGCTGACCGGAGAGCTTATACGCGCTGCGGAAGGGCAGTCCCTTTTTCACCAGATAGTCGGCAAGATCGGTGGCGTTGATAAAGCCCTTCTGAGCGGCCTTTTTCATATTATCGGTGCAGACTGACATCGTCGCTATCATGGGTGCCATGACCTTCAGGCACATTTTAACGGTATCGACAGCGTCAAATATGCCCTCCTTGTCCTCCTGCATATCCTTGTTATACGCAAGCGGAAGGCCCTTGAGCGTCGTCAGCAGCGCCATCAGATCGCCGTATACCCTGCCGGTCTTGCCCCTTATGAGCTCCGCCATGTCGGGGTTTTTCTTCTGCGGCATTATGGATGAGCCGGTTGTGTACGCGTCGGAAAGCTCCACAAACTTAAACTCCCAGCTCGACCAGAGGATTATCTCCTCCGAAAAGCGCGACAGGTGCATCATGAGTATGGAATACGCGCTTAAAAGCTCAAGGCAGAAGTCACGGTCGGAAACGCCGTCAAGGCTGTTGAGGGCGATGCCGTCAAAGCCGAGCTGTTGCGCCTCCATATATCTGTCTGTATCATAGGTCGTGCCGGCAAGGGCGCAGCAGCCTATGGGCGAGATGTTCATGCGTGCCGACGCGTCCTTAAGCCTGTCAAGATCCCTGAGCAGCATCATGGCATAGGCCATGAGATGGTGGCCGAAGGTGATGGGCTGAGCACGCTGCAAATGGGTGTATCCGGGCATGATGGACGCCTTGTGCTCCTCCGCCTGAGCGCATATTGCGCTTATCAGGCTCTTGATATGCCCGATTATTTCACAGGTCTCCTCCCTGAGATACATGCGCAGGTCAAGGGCCACCTGATCGTTGCGGCTGCGCGCTGTGTGCAGCTTTTTGCCGACGTCGCCGATGCGCTCGGTCAGCACCTGCTCGACAAACATATGTATATCCTCGCAGTCCGGATCAAACTCAAGCGCGCCGGAGGCAAGGTCGTCGGCTATCCCGCCGAGAGCTTCGATGAGCGTCTGCGCGTCTTTAGCGGATATTATCCCCTTCGCGCCGAGCATGGCGGCATGAGCGATGCTGCCCTCTATGTCCTGCTTATACATCCTGCAGTCAAAGGCAATGGACGAATTGAAGTCGTCCGCTATTTTATCCGTATTTCCGGCAGTCCTGCCTGCCCACATTTTTGCCATAATTTCTTTCCTCTCAATACCAGCAGTCCTGCGCGGGGTGCTTCCCGCGCAGGACATTTTTATTACTTGCCGTCCACGATAGCCTGTACCTTGTTTGGCAGACCGTAGAGGTTTATGAAGCCTTCCGCGTCCTTCTGGTTGTAATCGCTTTCGCCGAAGGTCGCTATCTCCTCGGAGTACAGGGAGTTGGGGCTCCATACGCCGGCGTTTATCATGTTGCCCTTATAGAGCTTGAGCTTCACGGTGCCGGTCACCT
>CALZAG010000135.1 GCA_945613045.1 uncultured Clostridia bacterium
TTGTTCAGGAATCGGCTAACCGGCCGCCGAAAGAGCTGAAAATGCTCGTCGATGCCCCGAAATCTGACAATGTTATCAGCAACGGCGACCCGCTGGAGATATTCACCGATAAGGACGGCGAGGTCATTTTTAAAAAGTATTCCCCCATCGGTGAGCTGAGCGATTTCGCGGCGCAGATCTGCGAAAGCCTGCACAAGTCCACCGACGCGATAGCGGCCGTGTGCGACCGCGACAGCATCATCGCGATATCCGGCGGAGCCAGGCGCGAGCTTATGGATAAGCGCGTCTCGGCAAGCGTTGAGCGCATCATGGAGGCACGGAGCGCCTTCCGACACGAGGGCGGCAGCGCCCTGCACGCCGTCGAGAGC
Source organism: uncultured Clostridia bacterium (assembly GCA_945613045.1). Lineage (GTDB taxonomy): Bacteria > Bacillota > Clostridia > Oscillospirales > Oscillospiraceae > F23-B02. The sequence continues at coordinate 369 of CALZAG010000135.1, forward strand.
GACGACCGCTACTGCGTATCCGTAGCCGCACCCATCATCAGCGAGGGCGATATACTCGGATGTGTGCTGTTTATATCCCCCAACGGCGCCGCCGGCAGCGATATTGAGCTCAAGCTCGCCCAGACGGTCGCTTCCTTTCTCGGGAAGCAGATGGAGAGCTGAAGCGTAACTAAGGCTGAGGATACTTCCTCAGCCTTTTGGTTGCTTATTGCGGCCCGTCATGTTAAAATGTCTTAATAAAAAAGCATGGAAGGGTATTACATATGTCAAAGATCAACGGAGAATCCGAGCTGACATTCTTTGAGGCGGCAAGCATCATCGTCGGCCACGGCGTCGGCGCGGGCATCCTGTCGGTACCGTATCTTGCGTCGCACAACAGTTTCCGAGAGACGGTGCTGATACTGCTGCTGGGCTATGCGGCGGCGCTGGTGCTGCATTTCATAATCGCGGAGCTTAGCTACAACAACAACGGAGCGCAGTTCGTGAAATGCCTTGACGCGGAGCTGTTTTCAGGCAGGATAAAAACCATTTTCACGTGGACGGCGTTCATACTTCTCGGCGTTTCCGTCATCGTAAATGTCAGCGCGTTTCTGACAGGCGCGGCGGCGGTGTTCCGCAGCTGGTTCGGCCTGCCCGATATCGTCGGTATGCTCATTTTCTATGTGCTGGGCGCGGGCGTGGTGTTTGTCGGCATGAAGCTCGTGGGCATATGCGAAAAGCTTGCCGTGGGCTCGATGATCGGCGTCGTGGGCATCCTGCTCGCGGCGACCCTGCTCAGAGACACGACCGCCCTGCCGACCGGCTGGCGCGGCTTTAACAACGCCCTTGCGCTGTTCGGCATGATATCGTTCTCACTCTCCGCGGTCATGAGCACTCCGCAGGTGGTCAAGGGCCTCAATGGAGACGCAAAGCGCATCAGAGCCGCCATCGCAGCGGGGCTTGCCGTAAACGCGGGACTCATTTTCATCATCACGCTCATGACTTTGCTCGGAGCGGGCGGAGACATCACCGAGGACGGAGCGCTGGTCGATCTTTCGCGCCATCTCGGCGGCTGGGTAAGCGTCGTGGGTTATGTTTTCACGCTGCTGGCGCTGGCTACCTCCTTCTGGGCGAACACGCTGAACCTGCGCGACATCGTCGGCGAGCAGACGGGCTGGAGCAAGAACATGAGCTGGCTTGCCGCCTCCGCGCCCTGCCTTCTGCTGGCGCTGTTCGGTCTGAGCAGCTTTGTCGGCTTCACGCGCTTTGCAAGCGTCATTCAGGTCGTCACGGGCATCGGCATCATCATAGCCTACAACCTATCCCGCAAGCGTACGGGAGTGTCGCCCATCTGCGGGAAATTCGGCTCCCTCATATTCCAGGTACTCGTCATCGCCTTTTCTCTGCTGTCGAGCGTGGGGGCGATGCTTCCGGTGAACTGACATGAAAAAGCTGCTTTTGACGGCGACGGCCGCGATACCGCTTTATGCCGCCGCGGATATCTACAGATACACGTTCCTGCGGCGCCGCTCCCGTTTGAGCGAGGCTCTGTTTGACAAAAAGACTCACGGCGGGGACTACTATGTGTGGCGCGACGCGGCGGCGGAAAAGCTGCGCGGGCAGGTTCATCTGTGCTACACGATACGCTCTGACCGCGGCGAGACGCTGCAGGGCTTTTACTTCCCCTGCGGCGCGAAATTCAGCGGTAAGATCGCCTTTATCGTCCACGGCTATCACTCCGAGCACGCGGAGACCGCGGGTATGCTCAGGGAATACTACCACAGCCGCGGCTTTGATATCTTTGCGCCGGACAACACCGCCTCCGGCATGAGCGGCGGCGGGGTCTTCGGCTATGACGTGCTTGAAAGCGCCGACTGCCTGAAATGGCTCGATTTTCTGAAAGCCGAATTCGGCGGGGATATCCAGGTCGTGATGCACGGCTTCTCCCTCGGCGGAGCGACGGTGCTGAAGATGAGCGACCGGGCGCCCGATATCGTAAGATTCACAGTCTCCGACAGCGGCTTTATCGATGCGCGGGAGGTATTAAAGCGCCGCCTCGGGCCTCTGTATAAGCCCATGTATGAGCTCAATAAGCTTATCGGCGGCTATGACCTTGCCGACAGCGACGTGAGCGAAAACGTCAGGCGCTCAAGGCAGCCTATGCTCATCGTGCACGGAAGGGAGGACCCCACCGTGCCCTTTTCCATGGCTGAGCGCATCTATGGGCTTTGTCCTGCGGACAAGGACTTTCTTTTCACGGACAAGGCAAGGCACATCGAAACGATGTATCTTGCGCCCGCGGCGTATGCCGAAAAGCTCGACGGCTTTATCAAAAGGTATATAAAATAGTTTTTGGAGATACAAAAATGGATTACAGGGAAGCGCTTGAATATATAAACGGTGTGTCGTGGCGGGGCTCAAGGCTCGGGCTGGAGCGCATAAGCGAGCTGCTCGGCCGTCTGGGCGATCCGCAGAAGGAGCTTAGATATGTCCACGTCGCGGGCACCAACGGCAAGGGCAGCATATCCGCGATGCTTGCCTCCGTACTCAAAAAGGCGGGGCTCAAAACGGGGCTTTTCACCTCGCCGTATCTGCGCAGCTTCAACGAAAGGATGCAGATAAACGGCAGGATGATAGAGGACAGGGAGGTCGCGTCGCTTGTAGAGGAGATAAAGCCTGTTGCCGACGCGATGGACGAGCACCCGACGGAGTTTGAGATGATGACCGCCGCGGCTCTGCTGTGGTTTGCGCGGCAGCACTGCGATATCGCGGTCATTGAGGTCGGTCTCGGCGGGCGGTATGACGCGACGAACGTCATACCGTGTCCCGACTGCTGCGTCATCGCAAACATCGGGCTTGACCATACGGCCATTCTCGGGGACACTCCGGAAGAGATCGCCTTTGAGAAGGCGGGCATCATAAAAGACGGCGCGCCGGTCGTTCTGTATCAGCAGTACGGCGAGGTCATGGAAGTTATCCGCGACGTATGCTTCGAGCGTGGCGCGGAGCTGATCGTGCCCGATTTTGACGACATCATACCGGAGTTTGACAGCCGCGACGGCCAGGTGTTCTCCTACAAGGGCGAGTCCTACGCCATACCCCTGCTGGGCGCGCATCAGCTCCGCAACGCGTCCGTCGTTCTGGAAACGGTGGAGGCGCTGCGCAGGCAGGGCTGGAGCATCGAGCACGAGGCGGTCGAGGCGGGGCTTTACTCCGTTTCGTGGCCTGCCAGATTTGAGATAGTACACACAGATGAGCCGTGGTTCGTGGTCGACGGGGGGCACAACCCCCAGTGCGCCGCCGCCCTTGCCGAGAGCATTGAGCAGTATTTTCCCGACTGCCGACGTGTGCTGCTGATGGGTGTGCTGAAGGACAAGGATTACCGCCGCATAGCGGAGATACTCGCGCCGCTGTTTGACGCCTATGTCTGCGTCACGCCGAAAAGCGACAGAGCCCTTGAGGGCGCGCAGCTCGCGGAGCTTTTCAAAAAATACGGCAAAGAGGTGCAGGTGTGCGGCAGCATCGGGGAAGGCGTCGATACCGCCCGCGACATCGCGCAGGAGCTCGATGGCATGGTCTGCGCCTGCGGCTCGCTGTACATCTGCGGCGATATCAGGGCCTGCTTCGGCCTGAAATGAGGAAAGCGCTATGAGAATTATGGGAATCGATTTCGGCGACGCCAGAACGGGGCTTGCCGTATCGGATGAGATGAATATCCTTGTGGGCGACGCGTGGACGCTCAATCAGCGCAAGCCCGAGCTCGTTGCCGAGGAGATAGCGGCGGAGGCGGCAAAGCGGGGAGTGCAGCGCCTTGTGCTGGGCCTGCCGAAGAACATGGACGGGAGCGAGGGCCCCCGGGCGGAAAAATGCCGCGAGTTTGCAGAGCTTCTCGGCACCAAGACCGATCTGCCGATAGTGATGTGGGATGAGCGGCGCAGCAGCATCGAGGCTCACGCGATACTCCACGCCAACGGGAAAAAAGAAAAAAAGCACCGCAAGACCGTAGACGCCGTAGCCGCAAGCCTGATACTCGAAGCCTACCTCGGCACGCTGAAATAGAAAAAACGCAGGGAAAGACCCTGCGTTT
>CALZAG010000136.1 GCA_945613045.1 uncultured Clostridia bacterium
CGGCCGCCTCGTTGCCGTCCATCGTCTTGTATTTTCTTGCCATATCTTTTCCTCCGTATGTTTTTTCTTTGCTTTGAGTCTAACACTTTAAAATTAAACTGTAAACATCAAAATCCTGTTAATGATGCGCTAAATTATGCTTGTGCTTTTTGAAATAGTGTATTATAATTATAACTCAATGTTCTGACTGCGGATATTCGGGCAAAAAAACCGATTTTTTGGGAATGCTTATAAGGCCGCAGCATTTGATGCATCATATAAATGAAAGGAGCCTTTCACCATGGTGAATATTAGTAATGAGCGCGGAAATATCAGCATCACCAGTGAGGTCTTCACGAATATCGCCGGTCTTGCGGCCACGAGCTGCTTCGGCGTAAAAGGCATGGCGGGCCGCAGCAAGGAAGGCGGACCTCTTCAGCTTCTGAGACGTGAATCCATGTCCAAGGGCGTGGTCGCTCACTTTAACGACGATGATACGCTCTCCCTTGAGCTTCATATCGGCGTGGATAACGGCGTCAATATCGGCGCCGTATGCCGCAGCATTATCAAGGAAGTCCGCTATAAGGTCGCCAACGCTACGGGTGTGCCCGTCAAGAGCGTGGACGTTTATGTCGATACCGTGATCATCGGATAATATATAAAATCCCTCCCGGAGGTGCTATTACTTTGAGAGAATATATTGACGCCGCAGCATTTAAAGATATGATACTGTGCGCTGACGCGGCGCTTGCAGCGAATACACAGCAGATAAACGAACTGAATGTTTTTCCCGTTCCCGACGGCGATACGGGCACAAATATGGGGCTCACCCTGAACACGGCAGCGACTCAGCTCAGAAAAAAGGATTTTTACGCCGTTGACGCGGTGGCCGACTGCGTTGCCGGCGCGCTGCTGCGCGGCGCGCGCGGCAACTCCGGCGTTATCCTGTCCCTGCTCTTCCGTGGCATTTCCCGCAGGCTCAAGGGTATGGAGACGGTCGGCGCGAAGGAATTTGCCGCCGCAATGGAGGACGGCGTCGACGCGGCCTACAAGGCGGTCATGAAGCCCGCCGAGGGCACTATACTGACCGTCGCGCGCATGACCTCCGCCGCAGCGGTGGAATACGCGAAGAAGGGCAGCGACATCGAAGAGATGCTCGAAACCGCCCTCAGAATAGGCGAGGAAGCTCTTGAGAACACCGTTAACCTCAACCCCGTGCTCCGCAAGGCCGGAGTTATCGACGCAGGCGGCAAGGGCTACATAGTCATCTTCGGGGCTATGCTGTCCTATCTGCGCGGCGAGATCTCGGCTCCCAGGACCGCCGTTGAGGTTGGAGCTATCGCCAATGAGAACGGAGCATTTGACGTTTTCGGCACCGAGGAGATCACCTACGCCTTCGACACGGTGTTCATCGTCCGCAAGCACGAGCCCAACGTCGATCTAACGCCGCTGCGCGCCTACCTCTCCAGCATCGGCGACAGTCTTGTTATCGGCGAGGACGACGAGGCCTTCAAGGTACATGTGCACACCAACATCCCCGGCGAGGCTCTGACCAAGTCCCAGAGCTACGGCACTCTGGAGCTTGCAAAGATCGAGAATATGCGCACTCAGCATGAGGATATACTCGCCGGCAAAAAGGCGCAGAGCACCGACGATCTTGAGGAGATCGAGAAGGAGCTTGAGTGCGCCGACGCTCCCGCCGCGCCCGAAAAGCGCTGCGGCGTTGTCGCCATCTGTGCGGGCGAGGGCATGGCGCAGCTGTTCAGGGAGATAGGCGCCGATACCATCGTCACCGGCGGCCAGACCATGAACCCCTCCACCGAGGACATTCTCAAGGAGATAAACCGAACCCCCGCCGAGGTCGTGTTCGTTCTTCCCAACAACAAGAACATCATCATGGCGGCCGAGCAGAGCATACCCCTGTGCGAGGACAAAACGGTCGTCGTCATTCCCACAAAGACCGTTCCCCAGGGCATAACCGCCCTGCTCAACTTCGACCCCGACAAGGAGATATCGGACATCGCCGAGGCCATGAACGAGTCCATCGAGAGCGTTCACACCGCTCAGGTGACCTACGCCGCGCGCGACTCCGATTTCGACGGCTACGCCATCCACGCGGGCGAGTATCTCGCACTGCTCGACGGCAAGCTAATCGGCAGCTTCACCGAGATGTCCAAAATGCTCGGTAAGATGGGCGAGGTCTTCGAGCCGCTCGATCCCGAGCTCATCACCGTCTACTACGGCGAGAATGTGACGCAGGACGAGGCCGAGGAGACCGCCGCCTCGCTTGAGGACAAGTTCCCCGACGCGGAGGTCACGGTCGTAAACGGCGGCCAGCCCGTGTATTACTACATGATATCAATCGAATAAAAAATATGCCGAAAGCGCAGCCTGAAAGGGCTGCGCTTTCGGTTTATAAAAAATTAAATAAATTTTTGTTGACAATAGCTGCGGCTCAGTGTATATTGACTGTACTAATACAGACCACACAGTTAAAACAAATGAGGTGCGGCGATGGAAACCATAAAGCTAATCAACTTCATCATCGGCATAATATTTTTTGTCTGCTATTCCTATCAGTTTTTCTACATTCTTGTGCCTTTCGTGAAAAAGGAGAAGCCGCACAAGAAAACCGAGCTGCACCGCTACGCGGTTTTGATCTCGGCGCGGAACGAGGAGCTCGTCATCGGTAACCTGCTTGACAGCATAAGGGCGCAGGATTATCCGTCGAGGCTCGTGCGGATATTCGTGGTCGCGGACAACTGCACGGATAAGACGGCGCAGATAGCGAGGGCTCACGGCGCGGCGGTGTACGAGCGCTTCAACACCGAGCAGGTGGGCAAGGGCTATGCTCTGGAATTTCTGATTGACAAGATACTCGAGGAATACGGCGACGTTTTCGACGCGTACATGGTGTTTGACGCGGATAACCTGCTCAGCGAGGACTACATAAGCCGCATGAACGAGACCTTTTCCGACGGTTACGGCATCGTCACAAGCTACCGCAACTCGAAAAACTACGGCGATAACTGGATATCCGCGGGCTATGCGCTGTGGTTCCTGCGCGAGGCAAAGTACCTGAATAACGCGCGCTATCTGCTGGGCACGAGCTGCGCGGTGTCCGGCACGGGCTTCATGTTCAGCCGCGAGGTCATGCACCGCTGCGGCGGCTGGCCCTTCCACCTGCTGGTCGAGGACATCGAGTTCACCGTACACAATGTCGTAAACGGCGAGAAGGTGGGCTACTGTGCAAAAGCGGTGCTTTATGACGAGCAGCCGACGACCTTCGCGCAGTCCTGGCGGCAGCGTATGCGCTGGGCAAGGGGCTATGTCCAGATACTCGGGCGCTACGGCGGCCGCCTCGTAAAGGGCATATTCAAAAAGCGCAGCTTCTCCTGCTTTGACATGACGATGAACATCGCCCCCGCCGTGGTGCTCTCGCTGCTCGGCCTGCTTATAAACGTAGGCGCGGGGATATACAGCGTCTTTACCGGCGGCGGAACGGATATACTCCTGCTGTCCTTCGGCCAGCTAATATTGAACACGTATCTCATGATGTTCGTCATCGGAGCGATAACCACCGCCACCGAGTGGAAGAATATCTACTGCTCCGCCCCGAAGAAGGTGCTTTACGCCTTCACCTTCCCGCTGTTCATGCTTACCTATTTGCCTATCTGCATCGCGGCGATGTTCCGTCCCGTCAAATGGGAGCCCATCGTCCATGACCGCGTGCGCACTCTGAGTGAGGTCAGAAGCGGCTGCACCGCGGCGTGAGAACGTCAAAAAAGCCGTTCCCGCACAAACAAAAACGCAGCTTTTCTGAAGCTGCGTTTTTCCTTTGTTGAAAAGCGGCGGAGGATAGGATATAATATCCGTATAAGGACACGGGCTGTGATGCTACATCCCTGACAGCAGTATTAAAATCATTAGCTAAATAAGGAGTAATAATCCCTTCAAGTGATACTTTCGATATTGACAGATAGGGATACATTAGGGACTGGAGTAGAATCAACAATTTCATTATCAATATATGGAGCAATTAGACGATGATTGTTTTAGTGGTATTTATGTTTTTAATTCTATGGATAAGCATATATTTAGGAGTTTATATTGAAGAAAAAATGGAATTAAAAGAGATATATAATCATGCCATGATTAATGTTGATGAATGTTACGGGCCCCGATGGATGTATTTATATGGGGAAAAAGCATCGCGCCCTGATTACGGACGGAGATACACTATAGAAGTACAGCGGTTAGGAACCATTACTGTGTTTTCGAGCCTTGGTATTTGCCTGATATTGTTTGCAATACAAACTAC
>CALZAG010000137.1 GCA_945613045.1 uncultured Clostridia bacterium
GAACGGAGAAGCAGCCGGGCAGGTCGAGAAGCACTTCAGGCATGAAGTAGCAGGTGTAGCCGAGCGCATATTTACCCTCTGCCTTTGCCTGCTGCACCAGTTCGTTGTTGGCTTCCTGAAGCAGATTCTCAAAGTAGATCAGATGCTTAAGGTCTCTCACGGATAACCCCCCATAATAAAAAATATTGGTGTGTTATTTCAAGGCGCTATACGCCCTGTATGTACTTATGTATTGTATCAAAACGTCATATTATTGTCAATTGTGTTTTGGTTAGAAAAGCGACAATTCAAGGCATTTTTGGCCAATTTTTCTTATACAATTACATGTTTTGTGTCTAAACTGTAAAATTATTTAAAAAATTTTGAATAGTTTCTGTGCAGGCTGAACAGTTTCCCTGTATCATCTCGGGGCTGCCTCCTCCCCGGCCGGATATGCCCTCGTTTATCTCCTTCGCGGCGCTTCTGAGGTCCACGCTGCGGCTGCCGATTATGTATCTGAAGCCGGTATCGTCGCTGCCGGAGAACACCGCAGCAACGCCGCCGCACTTCTTCACGGCTTCGTTTATGAGCGTCCTCAGCGCCGGCTCGTCCAGCGTCGAATCGAATATGCAGATATTGCCCTCGGTAGGAGCTATCGCCGCAGCTCTGCTCGCGGCAAGCTCCCGGCTGAGCCCGGACACCCTTGCCTTGAGCTTATCCCGCTCCGTCATAAGACGCCGCACGGCGGCTGCCGTCTCGTGCCGTTTGGCGGACAGCAGTATGGATATCTCAGTATTGTTATTTTGGGTCACGACGGCGTTTTCATAGGCGTCGAGCCCGCAGAGCATGCTTATCCTGACGCCCTCGCCTCCCCTGCGCCGGCGCTCGCTTTCAAGTATTTTTATCATGCCCACCTCCGCGGTCGAGGACAGGTGCGGCGCACAGCAGGCGCAGATATCCACGCCTTCTATCTCAACGATGCGGACGTTTTCCGTGAGCTCCAGCTTGCTGCGGTATTGAAGCTTTTTCAGCACCTCCTCCGGCGGGAACGAGGCGCTTATTTTATGGTCCGCCGCGACCGCGAGATTTGCCTCTCGCTCGAGCTCTGTAAGCTGCTCCCATGTCAGCTCGCCGTCGAAATCTATGGTGACAAAATCGCTTCCCATGTGGAAGCCGATATTGTTGTACCCGTATTTCTTATGCACAAGCCCCGACACAATATGCTCGCCGGAGTGATTTTGCATTCTGCGGAAGCGTATTTCCCAGTCGATCGCGCAGTCGTATTCCGCTCCGACGGCGAGAGGTTGGTTTACATAATGTAATACTTCCCCATCCTTCTCCTGCGTATCGAGCACGCGGACCTGACCTATAAAGCCGCTGTCGCCCGCCTGGCCGCCGCCCTCGGGGAAGAAGGCCGTGCGGTCGAGGGTGACTGCATACCCGTCCTTTCTCGCCTCGCAGGAGGTTACCTCGGCTGTGAAGCGTTTCCTTTTGCTGTCGGTATAATAAAGCCTTTCCGTCATGGTGATCTCCGTTCCGCCGCCGGAAGCGGCAGGTGTTTTTGTCTATAATAACACTGCGCGGGGCTTTATTCAATCGGGAAATGAGCCGAAGCTGAAGCTGCATTTGCCTCCCTCCCAAAGCGCCGCTCCGTTAAGCACCGACGCCCGGCAAATGCTGTCCTTACCGTATTTTCCCCGTATCTTATCCACGGCGGCGTCGATGCTTCGCTGTCGGTTTATGTTTACATAATCTACAAATATGTCAATCTGTTCATCATCATCGGCCCGCACCAGTTCCAGTGCGCGGACGCCGATACTGCGCAGTGGGACGGGAAATTCGTGGCACTGTCGCAGCAGCTCCAGTGCGCAGGCTGCAAGCTCGACTGTTATATCCGTGGCGTACCGCAGGCGCATACGGTGGCTCTTCCACTGAAGATCAGTTCCCCTTGCCGACACCTCCACCGTCCGGCACCTGAGCTTTTGCCTGCGCATTCGGGAAGCCACGCCGTCGGCAAGCATCAGCAGTGTTACACGCGCCTGCTCAAAATTTTCGATATCCTGCGGCAGGGTCGTGCTGTTGCCTATGGACTTGGGAGGGGGCTCCTCCCCTATCCTGCGCACGCGGGAAGTGTCCATTCCGTTTGCGTACCGCCACAGAGTGATGCCGCCTTTGCCGAAACGGGCCTGCAAAAGCTCCGGCTCCACGCGGGCAAGCTCGCCTATCGTGCGGATGCCCATGCGCCCCAGCTCTCTTGTGGTGCTGCGCCCTGCCATCAGCATATCCGAGACCGGGAGGGGCCACACCATGTCCCTGAAATGAGCCCTGTCTATCACCGTCACAGCATTCGGTTTTTTATAATCCGAGCCCAGCTTCGCCAGCACCTTGTTCCACGACACGCCGACGCTCACCGTAAGCCCCGTCTCACGTCTCACCCGCTCCCGTATCTCGTTTGCCGTTTTCACGGGGTCGGGACAGGCAAGGCAGTTGGTGATGTCCAGCCAGCTCTCGTCGATGCCGAACGGCTCGCACATATCCGTATATTCACTGTATATCTCGCGCACCATGTCGGAGTATTTGACATATCTGTCAAAATGCGGCTCCACGATCTGAAGCTCGGGGCATAGCTGCTTTGCCTGCCATATCGCCATGCCGGTCTTCACGCCCGCGCGCTTTGCATTATCGCTTTTGGCGAGTACGATGCCGTGCCTCAGCTCCCTCGAGCCGCAGACCGCAAAGGGCTTTTCGCCCAGTTCAGGCCGATACAGCCGCTCCACGCTGGCATAGCAGGAATTTATGTCCGAATGAAGTATCACCCTGTCCATTTCAGCTCTCCTATCAAGATATTATACTCATTATACATCTCTTAATAGGATATGTAAACAGAAAAAATTATCCATTTTAGATATTTATACTTGCAATTTATATCTGTATGTTATATACTTATATCAGTAAGATACGGAGGCGCCAAATGAGTATAAATATAGGAGAAATTTTGAATATCCGCCGCAGGGAGCTGGGGCTTTCGCAGTCCGAGCTTGCCCTTCGGCTGGGCGGCGAGGGCATTGAGGTCACCAATCAGGCCATATCCAAATGGGAGAACGGAAACACGCTGCCGAACGCAAAGCAGTTTCTTGCCCTGTGCCGCGCGCTTGAGATTGACGACATAAGCGGGGAGTTTTTCGGCGGCTCCCGCGGCGGTCTTCTCGCGGGGCTTGACAGTCTCGGCAGGAAAAAGGCCATGGAATACATCGAGCTTCTTAGGGACAGCGGCCGCTATGCCCTGCAGCCGGAGCCCGTGCGTCTGCGCAGCCTTCCTCTGTACTCTCTCGCGGTATCCGCGGGCACCGGCCAGTTTCTCGACAGCGAGGATTATGAGATGACCGAGGCAGGCCCCGAGGTGCCGGAGAACGCGAACTTCGGCGTTCGCGTCGCAGGTGACAGCATGGAGCCTGAGTTCCACGACGGGCAGACCGTGTGGGTCAGACAGCAGCACAGCCTTATGACGGGTGAGATCGGCATTTTCCTCTATGACGGCTGCGCGTATCTCAAGCAGCTTGTAGCAGCAGGCGACCATCTTGCGCTGCACTCGTTAAACCCCGCTTATCCCGACATAAAAATATCGCCGGAGCTTCCTCTGCGTGTTCTGGGAAAAGTCCTGGCAGCATAATTTTGCCACATAACAAAGCACGGGTGCGCTTTTGACTTATCAAAAGCGCACCCGTGCTTACACTTATATAATAGTTAATATCAAAGTCCGAGGACGGATATCAGCAGCGGTATCGTTATCATCGAGAGCATGGTGCTTATGAATATCGCCTCCGAGGACTCAACTCCGTCCCTGCCGTACTGGATGCCGAGGATGGTGCAGATAATGGCCGATGGGCAGGCCGACAGGAGCACGATAGTTCCGAGGATGACGGGGTTAGTGATGAAGATCCGAAGGACGAGCCATACCGCCAGAGGGCAGATCAGGAGCCGCACAAGGCTTATGCCGTAAAGCCTCGGCTGCAGCAGAGCCTCTTTCAGCGAAACGCTGCCAAGGGACAGACCCACGCACATCATTGAAAGCGGCACCGTCGCGGCGGACAGGGTATCGGCCACATCGTCCACGAGCTTCGGCATGGGTATTTCAAAGATGAATATCACGACCGCGATGAGCGTTGCCACGATGGGAACGTTTATAACGCTTTTTATGCTGAATTTTGTGTTTTTATCACCTTTTTGCAGGAACATCACGCCCACGGTGTACAGCAGCAG
>CALZAG010000138.1 GCA_945613045.1 uncultured Clostridia bacterium
AGGCCGCAGGCTTCCTGACCCGCGACCCCAGAATGAAGGAACGCAAGAAGTACGGCCTCAAAGCCGCACGTCGCGCACCGCAGTTCAGCAAGCGCTAAACTTCACATTCAAACTGCCATTCCCACGGATGGCAGTTTTTTTACTGCGGCGGGCGGCTTTTGTCATCCCCGAGCGGTTGCCTGTGCCGGCACAGGCGAGCGAGTGGGGACATTTGCGCCACGAAGTGCCGCAGGCGCTTCGCCCGTCGCGCTCCCCAGTTCAGCAAGCGCTGATCGGCAGAACATATCAAACTCCCGAGGTTTGCGCCCCGGGAGTTTTTTAATCTTATTGCTTTTTATCCGAGAAATTACCCCGCATGAACGCCCTGACTGTATTGACCGCTTCGCGCACATGAGCCGGAGCGATAAAAATATGCCCCGCGCCGTCTATCTCCTGCAGGATCGCATTTTCATAAACCTCCTGCGCCCTGCGTGAGTAAGCGATATCTACGAGCTTATCGGCGTTCCCGTGGACGATCAGCACCCTGCCCCTGTATCGGGAGATGACGGAAAACGGGTCGAGCTCCATCACGTCCTCTGCGTACCTCCTGCCGAGACGCATGACACCGCAGCTGAAGGTCTCGGGAACGTTCCCGGGGTCTATCCTCGCTTTTATCATCTGTCCTTTTCGGGCGTCGTCCGGTATCGAGAGCGCGGGGTAAAACAGAATGAGCCGCTCGACGGCGTCGCCCAGCTCGGCGGCTGTGAGCGCCGATACCAGCCCGCCCTGGCTGCAGCCCATCAGAACAAGCCTGTCCGCATCCGTGTAAGGCAGACTCTCAGCATAGTCTATCACCGCCTTGAGATCCTTCATCTCGGTCATAACGGACATATCGGTCGTCCTGCCTCCGCTTGCGCCGACTATGCAGCCGCCGCAGAAATCAAAACAAAACGCGGCGAAGCCGAGCTTTGCAAACATCAGGGCATAGCGGGCGGTAAACAATCTGTTGCACATAAATTCGTGGCTGACTATCGCTATCGGGAGCCTCTCGCCTGTATCGGGGCGAAACTCCGTTCCGCGTATCCTCAGTCCATCGCGCATACAGGAAAACTCCGAGCGTTTTATCTTCATGGTCATCCTCTCCCCTGCGCTCATGATTATACCACCGCTTCCCTCATATGTCCACAGAACGAAATATCCCCTGAAGCGTTTGCTTCAAGGGATATTCAGACTTTTTTCAACCGCGGCTCTATTAGTAGGGCCAGTCAAAAATGGCGTTAAAGAACACCCATGCTGCAAGCTTAATAAGCATTACATTTTCCTCCTCTTATTTTTTGTCCATGCGCATTTCACAGCCGCATGAACTGTCTCTATATCAAAGGACGAATTTTTTTGCAAATTATTGCACATTTTGTAAAATATTTATTATTGAGCAGCCGCATGGCAAAAATATATGTCACGTCACAAGCGCGCCGAGGGTCAGGATGCCGAGATTATCCTCGTAGATCTCGTCAAACTGTGATATCGGCAGCGGGTTTACGCCGCGGCCGGCCTCGATAGTATATCCCGGGCGGTTAAAATCCTGAATGAACCAGTCCTTGTAGCCCGCGAAGCCCGAGGCATATGGCGTATCCTCCACAGCGTAGCCGGACACCGCCGAAAATGTATCGGCAATGGCGCGGGAGTTCGTCGGCTCATAGTCGAGAAATTTCCAGTAGATCACCTCGCCCTGCGTGTGGTATGCCAGAATTAAATTCGGAGAAAGGGACAAAGTAAAGTCATACATCGCGCGGCTCTCGGGCGCGGAAAGCGGTGCCGGGCCCACATAATCCGTGGGAGCGGGGCTGACAAAGCCCTGTGCGAACTTGATCTCGCGCGCCTGCTCCCAGCCGGCGGGATACTGCAGGTTAAGATCGACGCCGCGTATATTGGCTTTCCAGCCCGAGGGAAACGGTATCGAGGGATAATTCCGCGCGATCGAAACCGCATTCTGATAATACTCGCCGCTTGTCAGCTCGCCGGTTACAAGGTCGACGCCGTCGGGGTCGACGCAGGGCGCTATGTAGATATTCGATCTGGCGAAAATTTCCGCCGCGCTGCGGCCGAAAACGCTTCCGCCGTATGCGTAGGCGTGGGCGAGCTGCTCTGTGAATTTCAGCAGCACGGGGGTGGTTATCCATTCGTTCGCGTGATGGCTGGCATTATAAAAGACCCGATTGCTCCCCTTTCCCGCCGACATGAACCACAGCGTTCTGCCCATGACGCTTTTTCCGATCTCACCTATCTTAATAAACGGGTACCGTGCCGCGATGCCCCGCACGCAGTAGGCTGTCAGCGCGGAGGTGAAGCTTATCGTCGTGGGTACGACGTCGAAGGGCAGCGGCACCGTCACGCTGCTGCCGATCCGCAGATTTTCCGCGTTCAGGCCGGGATTTGCCGTGTTTATAGCCTCAAGAGCAGTTCCGTATTGCTGAGCGAGCGAGAAAAGCGTGTCGCCGCGGTGTATGCGGTGCACCGCGTAGCCCGTGTACCACGGGACGAGCGTCCTGTGCGTCGCCGGCCCGACGAGACCGTCGGCGACAAGGCCGTTATCCGATTGAAAATGCAGCACCGCATTTCGCGTCTGCGCTCCGAAAATACCGTCGAGCGCAAGCGTTCCGTAGCCCGCGCGGTTGAGCGCGAGCTGCAGGAGCTGAACCGACGGCCCTTCGCTCCCGTATTTTAAAATTTTCATTTTTCCCTCTCCTTATTCATCGAAAAAATTGTCTGCGCCGATTTTCGCTGACAGCGCGGCGTCAGGTAACGCAGAAAGAATTAGCCTGCTTTATTCTACGCGCACAGTCACATACTTTATGTGTGGATGATTGGAGGTGAAAGTTTGACAATTAAAAAAATCACGGGCTTTGTGATCGCCGCAATACTATGCTTTACGATGAGCGCGGCGGCACTGGCTCAAAGCCTTGTGCCGGGAGGAAAAGCCCTCGGCATAAGAATGACTACCGACGGTGTGATGGTGGCCGGAGTCTCGGAGGTCGAAACCGAAAACGGTGCTGTTTCTCCCGCCGCGGACGCGGGGATACTCAAGGGCGACATCATAACGAGGCTCGGCAGCGCCGAGATAGACACCGCGGAGGACTTCAAGGCCGCCGCTTCCGCGCTCAGCGGCGAGAAAATCTCCGTGACCGTCGACAGGCAGGGCAGTATCCGGCAGTTCAATGTTCAGCCCGCTCTCGGCAGCGACGGCTGCTGGAAGCTCGGCCTCTGGCTCAGAGACGGAGTGAGCGGAGTCGGCACGCTTACCTTCTACGACCCCGAAAGCGGCATATACGGCGCGCTGGGTCACAGCATAAGCGACGCCGACACCGGCGCGGTACTCCCTCTCGGCGAGGGCAGCATATACGACGCCGAGATAGTAGGTATCGTACCCGGCGAGGCAGGCACTCCCGGCGAGCTTGACGGCGACACCGACGAAGCAGCCTTCCTCGGCGACATTCGGCTAAACTGCGGCTGCGGTATTTTCGGCGCGGCGGATTTTGAGGGCGAGCCCCTGGAAACGGGCGAGATAAAGACCGGCAAGGCGACTATCTGCTGCACCGTTTCGGGCGACACTGTTAGCGAGTACGAAATTGAGATAAAAAAGGTGTACGAGACCTCCGACTTCACGACCGTCATGCTGACGGTGACGGATCCTGAGCTTCTGGCTCAGACCGGCGGCATAGTGCAGGGAATGTCGGGAAGCCCCATAATACAGGAGGGAAAGCTTGTGGGTGCTGTTACCCATGTGTTTGTTAACGACCCTACCTCGGGCTACGGCATCAGCATTCAGGATATGCTGAGTATGGCGGAGAAATGCGCATAACACCGGAAAAATGAATATGAAAAAGAGACTGCACAGCGGTTGAACCGAACCAGTAAAAACGGACAATAGACAAAAGACCCCCTATGTAGGAAAATAGAAGTACTACATAGGGGGTATTGTTATGGCAATCGCATGGACATACCGGCAAAGGATCTGCCTCTGGCTGAGAAGATAAGAGAGTGCCAATCCGTGTGCCGTAACACCTATGGCTACCGCAGAGTGCATATCTGGTTAGAACGCAATGGTACGCACTGCAACCCCAAAACAGTTCTTAGAGTAATGAATAAATATAATCTGCTGTCTGTTATTCGCAGAAAGCGGTATGTAAAGTACGGAGAAGCTCTGCACCGTTATCCCAACCTGCTGAACAGAAACTTTATCGCCGAAAGGCCAAAC
>CALZAG010000139.1 GCA_945613045.1 uncultured Clostridia bacterium
CTGACAGAATAAGCTTGACGGAAAGTCTGGAAAAGGATCGGATATTCGCGCCGCGCCTGACCTCGGTCGGCGTGACGCCGTGGAACCGGCAGAACGCGCGGGTAAAGCTCTCCGGAGTATCGTAGCCGTACTTGGCGGCGATGTCGATTACCTTCTTATCGGTATTCATCAGTTCCTCCGCCGCGAGCGTCAGACGACGCATACGGATATACTCGCCCAAAGAATAACCGCACAGCATACCGAACATCCTCTGAAAATGAAAGACCGACGAACAGGCCTCCTTCGCCGCCTTTTCATAATCTATTTCGCCGGTAAGCTGCGCCTCGATATAATCCAGTGCACGCTGTATCCCGGTTATCCAATCCATTTCGTATCATCCCTTCCGCCGTAAAGCATTCTATCATGGAAAGCATTATCCTTCCTGACTTTTTATGCTCTGTTGTGTCATGCGCTATGTTTACTGCTTGGGCAAAGAGAATCACCCCACTCATTATACAGTATATCATACCGTACAACAAATGGGGTGCAATATATCCTCAGGCGGGCATTTCAATCTTTTTAAGCAAATGTGATTGCAGTGCCCGTTTTGCCCTCCAGGGCGTCGATGGCCTTATCGAGGCTTGTGATGATCGCTTTCCTGTTAGGATAGGTCCTTGCAAATCTCATGGCTGCTTCTACCTTCGGCAGCATACTGCCCGGCGCGAACTGGCCCTGCTCAACATACCTCGCCGCTTCCTTCAGGTTCATATGGTCAAGGTCTCTCTGATCGGGCTTGCCCCAGTTAACTGCGACCTTTTCAACCTCCGTCAGGATCATCAGAGTATCCGCGTCGACCTGCTCGGCAAGAAGCTCCGCCGCGAAGTCCTTGTCTATGACCGCCGCGACGCCCTCAAGCGTGCCGTCCGGTTTCTCAACGACAGGTATACCGCCTCCGCCGCACGAAATAACGATGGCGGTATCCCACAAAGCTTTGATAGCTTCTATCTCCACTATCCTTCTCGGGAGCGGAGAAGCCACGACGCGGCGCCAGCCTCTGCCGGCGTCCTCCTTCATCGTGTAGCCCTTTTCCTCCGCGAGCTTTTTGGCCTCCTGCTCAGTGTAGAAAGCACCAATGGGCTTTGTGGGGTTTTTAAAGGCGGGGTCGGCTGCATCGACGATGACCTGCGTGGCGACCGTCAGCACCGGATAGCTGATGCCGCGCGTGCTCAGGGCATATTTGAGCGCCTGCTGGATGTGATAGCCGATATAGCCCTGACTCATGGCTCCGCAGACGTCAAAGGGCATTGGCGGAGTCACATCCTTGGCGGCCTCCGATGCAAGCACTATACGCCCGACCTGCGGGCCGTTGCCGTGGACTATGGCGACCTCATAGCCGCGCTCGCTTATGTCGGCTATCCTCTCACAGGTATGCTTTACGACCTCCAGCTGCCCTTCGGCTGTCGGAGCGCTGTTTTTCGACTGCAGGGCATTTCCGCCCAGCGCTATCACTATTCTCGACACTTATATGATCCCTCTCTCGTACATGAAGGTATCAAGCTGTTCCTTGGCCGCGGCAATCTGCAGCTCGGTCGGCTCCTCGGCGCGCTGGTGCTGGGTGAAGTACACCAGAAGGCCGCGCATGGCAGTCAGGCGGTTGCCGGCCTCCTCCCAGCAGAGCGAGGAGTCGGAATCGGCGACCTCATCCGTCACGTCCTCTCCCCTCGTCGCGGGCAGGCAGTGCATAAACTTGCAGCCGATGTTGCCCAGGGACATGAGCTCGCGGTTTACCTGATAATCGTGGAACACGCGCACGCGTTCCTCCTTAGGCATCTCGTTTTCATACAGGCCGTACCAGACGTCGGTGTAAATGAAGTCGGCTCCCCTGACGGAGTTCCTGTCGTCCGTTACCTCCCATGTGCCGCCGGACAGCTTGCAGTTTTCCTCCATTATCTTTTTGTGATGCTCATTGAGCTGATGCTCGGCCGGTCCGTAGTGGACAAAGCGCATTCCGAGCTTGGTGGTTATCATTCCGAGAGAGGCGCACACCTGCGTTCCGTCTCCGACGAATACCACCTTGCACTCCTCAAGCTTCTTGCCGCGCGGCAGGTTTTCCATTATCGTGCACATATCGCCGATCTCCTGCGTCGGGTGGTTATAGTCGGACATACCGTTGAGCACCGGAATAGTGCATGACTTTGCAAGGTCCACAACGGTCTTATGCTCGATAACACGCGCCATGACGATATCCACCAGATGGCTCAGGACCTTGCCGGTATCGCCTATTGTTTCATGGCCGCCGAGCTGTATCATGCCCGGTCCGAGGTACTGCGCATGGCCTCCGAGCTGCTCCATCGCGGTCTCGAAGGATACCCTCGTCCTTGTGGAGGACTGCTGGAATATCATGCCGAGCGTCTTATGCTTCATAAGCGGCGGATAGTAGCCGGCCTTGATGCTTTTCTTTATCTCAAGCGAAAGCTCGACAATATCCAGTATCTCCTCTTTCGTCAGGTCCTGCGTATCGATAAAATGCCTTACTCCGTTTTCGTACATGGTCAAATCTCCTTCTATTTTTTGGTCATCGGCACTTGGCCTTGGGCTGCTGCTGCGTGATGCAGTGGATATTGCCGCCGCCGTAAGCCACTTCCTCTGTTCTTACGCCCACGACCCTGCGCTCGGGGAACATGGCCTGTACCTGCTGCACGGCAAGCTCGTCGTTTTCGTCGCCGTACTGCGGAAGGATGATGCCGCCGTTGACTATCAGAAAGTTCATGTAAGAGGCTATCGAGACCTCCCCTTCCTCACGCGGAAGCGTGCCCTGAACATAATCTATGCTATCCGCGCCGGTCAGATAGCAGGGCTTTTTTGTAAGGCAGAGCTTGTGTACCTTGAGCTTTCTGCCCTTTGCGTCCGTTGCATTGCTCAGCGTTTCATAGGCCGCCCTGGCCTCTTTATAGAACGGATGCTCCGTGTCGTCCGTGTAAATGCAGGCGACCTCGCCGGGTCTTATAAAGCAGGCAACGTCGTCGATATGGCCGTTGGTCTCGTTCGGGTCGATGCCTTCCTTTATCCATATTATCTTTTCCAGATTCAGATGCTCTATCAGCATCTGCTCGATTTCCGCCCTGTTCATATGCGGATTGCGTCCCTCGCTGAGCAGGCACATCTCCGTTGTCAGCAGCGTGCCCTCGCCGTCGACGCTTATCGAACCGCCTTCAAGGACGAAGCCTTCCGTGCGGTAGCTGTCGACGTTCTCGATCTCGCATATCTTCTGCGCCACGAGGTCATCGTTTGCCCAGGGGAAGTAAAGGCCGTCATACATACCGCCCCACGCGTTGAAGGTCCAGTCATTTGCGCGGAGCTCGCCCTTGTCGTTGACAACAAACGTCGGGCCGCAGTCGCGCGCCCATGCGTCGTCGCTCATCATCTCGACGACACGGATATTCTCGGGCAGACGCGCTCTTGCGTTCTGATACTGCGAAGGATTCACGCATACCGTTACAGGCTCAAACTCGCTTATCGCAGCCGCGACATTTTTGAAAGTCTCCTGCGCCGGCTTGGCGCCGTTGCGCCAGTTATCGGGCCTTTCCGGCCAGAGCATCCATATCTGCTCCTGCTCTTCAAATTCCGCAGGCATTCTGAAGCCGTCCTGCTTTGGTGTTGATCCCTGAATTCTCTCTGCCATTTTTCATTTCCTTTCCTGTCATTTAAAAATTTATCTTGCCCGCGCCTTTGGGCTAAAAAAGACTGATTACCGTTTAACTTTTTTCACACAGAGCATTACCTCTCCCAAAACTACAAACAGAACTGCTCCGATCAGTATGGGAAGCGTCCCCGCCAGCGTCTCCGCATCGAAGGACATCGGAACGGCCGTGAAGACGATGGACACGATTATCAGCACCATCGGCACATATGACATGAGCTTGAGCATACCTGGGCCGCCCGGTACCCTGAATGGCCGCTCCCGTTCGGGATCGTTCTTCCTGAGCTTGAGAAATGCCGGGAATACCGGCACATACGACAGCAAAAGCATGACCAGGTTCAGAGCGAAGAAGCTCCAGAAAAGGTTCTGATTCGGCATAAACGGCGCGACTATGACAATAATCGACGCGACTACTGCCGTTACCGTTATGCCGCCTACAGGCATATTCTTCTCATTTCGCCTGCCGAACACCG